>JBLNEJ010000209.1:0-8769 GCA_050262535.1 Clostridia bacterium | reverse complement strand
TCATCGATGCCTTTGTCCAGAACGCTGATGGAGCTGTTGATCAGCTGCATCTGCTCAAGCAGCTGTTCTTTGGTCACGCCTTGCGCTTCCAACAGCTTGGTGAAATTTTGCTCATTTTTTTCCAGGCGTTCGGTATATTGCTTTTTATAGTTGTCGAAGGTCGCTTCCGCCTGCTTCAATGCTTCGGCCTTCATTGTCTCGTCGGAACGTTGGGCCAAAATTTTGGTCGCCACATATTGGCGAACGTAGTCCTTTACCGCATTGCTGTCGGCATGTTGAACCATCGCCCCTTGCTGTGGATTGAGGAAATTGATCGTACGCAAAAACGTTTCCAATTCCTTCGCTGTCAGCTTGCCACCCTGGTATTCAGCAATCACTGTGTTCGGGTCCACCTTGTACGGCAAAACAACGGCCGGGAATTCGGCCAGGGCGTCATTTGGCTTGCTTGCTTCCGGTTGAGTCGCTTGATTGCCCCCTTGTGCAGGTTGGGTTGCTCCTTGTTTTGGTTGTTCGGCAGCTTGGCCGCAACCGGATAACAATGCCAGCGTCAACACGGTGGTTGAAAAAACAGCCGCGATCTTTTTCATGTGAAATCTCCCTTCTATTGGTCACCCTAGGCTGGTTCTGTCGTGCCACTAGGGTAGCGTTGCACTTGATGAAATTGGCTGAGCAGTTTTTCGACGAGCTGCACGCTCGCTTCGCTGTTCAACCCTTTTACTTTAACAGTTACAACCAGATGTTGTCCACCCGATGCAATCGCGACACCGATGCGACGGCTGTCCTCACCGGCGAGCATATAGATTTTGCCAGCGTCAATATTGTTGTTCTGGCTAGGGTCCAAAGAGAGCTTGATCTGATCCGGATCTTTTTGGCTGATCTCCGTGATGTGGTAGCGCAGCGCGTATACACGCAGGCGCGAAATCGTGAGCAGGTTTTCAACCGGCTTTGGAATTTCGCCAAAGCGGTCGTGCAGCTCGTCTTGCAGGTCGCTCACCTCTTCAAGGCTCGTAATCGCAACGAATTTTTTGTACATCTCGATTTTTTGACGGCTGTCTACGATATAAAGAGACGGGATGTATGCATCCAGTTGCAGGTTGATCTCGACAGGTGAAGCGATTTGCTGCTTCGGTTCGCCTCTCAGCTCATCAATGGCTTCCTTCAGCATTTGCGTGTACATATCGAACCCGACCGAGTTGATAAAGCCATGCTGCTCGGCACCCAACAGGTTTCCGGCACCTCGAATCGAAAGGTCGCGCATGGCAATCTTGAAGCCGGAGCCAAGCTCCGTAAACTCCTTGATTGCCTGAAGCCGTTTTTCGGCAACCTCTGTCAGCACTTTGTCCGGCTGGTAGGTGAAATATGCATACGCGATCCGGTTCGACCGTCCGACACGGCCACGCAACTGGTACAGCTGCGAGAGACCCATGCGGTCCGCGTTGTAAATGATTAATGTATTAACATTGGGAATATCCACACCAGTCTCAATAATGGTCGTACTGACCAAAACATCATAGTTGCCGTCGAGGAAATCGAGAATGATGCTCTCCAGCTCCCCTTCGTTCATCTGACCGTGAGCAACGGCGACACGAGCATCCGGGACAAGCATCGAAAGCTGCTCCGCCATCTGTTCAATTCCCTGCACCTGGTTATACAGGAAAAATACTTGCCCGCCGCGCGCAAGCTCCCGTTCGATGGCTTCCCGCACGAGCAACGGGCTGTACTCCATCACGTAGGTTTGTACGGGGAAACGGTTTTCAGGAGGCGTTTCGATAACAGACAGGTCGCGTACCCCCAGCATCGACATGTGCAAAGTCCGTGGAATCGGCGTCGCCGTAAGCGTCAGTACGTCCACGTTCGTTTTCAGCTGCTTCAGCTTTTCCTTGTGACTGACACCAAACCGCTGCTCCTCGTCAACGATCAGCAGCCCGAGGTCACGGAATTGCACGTCTTTGGACAACAACCGATGCGTCCCGATGACGACATCGACCGTTCCCTCCTTGATTCCCTTCATCGTCGCTGTCTGTTCCTTCCGCGAACGGAAGCGGCTCAATACCTCCACACGGATCGGATAGTCGGCAAACCGCTCGCGGAACGTCTCGTAATGCTGCTGCGCCAAAATCGTCGTCGGCACCAGCACGGCTACCTGCTTTCCGTCCAAAGCGGACTTGAATGCAGCGCGAATGGCAACCTCGGTTTTACCGTAGCCTACGTCCCCACAGACAAGCCGATCCATCGGACGGCCCTTTTCCATATCCTCTTTCACTTCGCCAATCGCCCGAAGCTGATCCGGTGTTTCCTGATACGGGAACATCGCTTCGAATTCACGCTGCTCCAGCGTGTCGGAGTGGAAGGCGTAGCCAACCGCTTGCTCCCGCGCTGCATACAGCTTGATCAAGTCCTCGGCGATATCTTTTACCGAGGATTGCACCTTGGTCTTGACCCGTTTCCATTCACTGCCGCCAAGGCTGTACACCTTGGGCTCATTTTCCTCGCTGGCTACATATTTCTGTACATGGTCAATCTGTTCAATTGGTACAAACAGACTGTCTCCACCCGCATAGCGGATATGCAAATAATCTTTATGAATGCCAATGATTTCTTTTGTTTCGATGCCAAGGTATTTCCCGATCCCGTGGTTGATGTGAACCACGTAATCGCCCGCCTTCAGCTCCATGTAATTTTTGATCCGCTCGGCATTGGTCATGTTTTGCTGAACCTTGCGCGCTTTTCGCTGCTTGGCTGTGAAAACCTCACCCTCTGTAACGACCACAAGCTTGTTCAGAGGCAACTCAAAACCGTTTTGCATATTCCCCATAATAATAACAGGACGGCCAGGGGGAACCGTGTCAATGTCTCCGAGCAGCAGGTCTGCCTCCATTTCGTAATCGTGAAGCACCCGCTCCAGACGTTTGGCACGCTCCTGGTCGGCGGCAACGAACAAAATCTGGTTATGCCCCTTGACCCAACGGGCAAGCTCGCCTTTCAGCACATTCATCTGCCCATGGAAGTTCTGCATCGTCCGGCAGTTGATGTTCACAATATTTTGCGGTTGGGTTTTAGGCGACTGACGCAGGAACAATGACAAATAGACCAGCGGCCGCTTGTGCTGGAGAATGACTTCATCGTACGTACAGGAGAACGACAGATTGCCCATGAATTCGCCTTCCGCAATTCGCGCTGTCTGCCACTCTGCCTCTTCCTTCTGAAGCTGGGCTGCCGTTTCCAGCACACGTGACGGTTCATCAATGATCAACACCGTGTCTTCTGCCAGGTAGTGCAGAAGCGTTGACGCCTCCGGATAGATGACGGAAATATAAGTGGAAAGACGCGGGAAGCGGTTGCCCTCCTGCATCATCTCGATATCTGCACCAATGTTTTTTAGCGTTTTTTCCTTTGCTTGCCCGTCCTTTAGCTTGGCCAACGTTTCTCCAAGCTTGCGTTCCAGACGAACCGCCGCTTCCTGTAAAAGCGCCGTGGACAGAATCATTTCTTTTGCCGGTCCGATCGTGTATTCGTTTACAGGCTCATGGGAGCGTTGAGTTACCATGTCAAACGGGCGAATCGAATTGATCTCCACATCAAACAGCTCGATTCGCACCGGCCATTCTGAATCGAGCGGGAATAGGTCGATGATGCCGCCACGGACGCTCATCTCCCCTTTGCGCTCTACCATCTCGACACGCTCATAGCCAAGCTCAATCAGGCGCACCAAAAACGATTCCAATTCCAGCTCCTGATCCACCTTCAGCGTAATTTGCGCTTCTTTCCATTCCTTTTGTGGGACGACCATCCGCCGTAGCCCGGCAAAAGGCACAACCAAAATACCCGTAAAGCCTTTGGCTAGACGGTTCAATACCTGTATTCGCTGCGCCAGCATTTCCGGACTGGCTACCGCAAGCTCGGAGCCAATCAGCTCATTGGCCGGGAACAACAATACCTGTTCGGCCGGTACCAGCTCAGCCAAGTCCTCATATACCTTTTGCGCTTGAAACATATTATGGGTTACGACACAAAGCGGACGCTCCAGCTGCTGGTACAAGCCTGCCATCATGACCTGGCGGGCAGAACCGGCCAATCCGGAGATCAATTGCTCCTTCAGACCACTTGTCACACCGGCAGCAATTGTCCCGAATTGCGCGTCTTGCTTGAAAGAATTAATGATGACTTGCATTCATACGGTCTCCTCTCCAACCCTTCTCTCATGCGAAAATAAGCCTTGGCCGAAACGTAAGCCAAGACCTTGTCCGTGCAAGCCGTACCCGCGTGTGGCATTTTCGCTTTCCTTCACTACTGCAGAGGACTTCCCACCAACGATAGCTCTGGATGCTCATTGAATGCATCGCGGCAATAGTCGCACAGAATCCGTATTTCCGTATCTCCATTTTGATCTTTTGCTATTATATGGTGGCGCTCTTCAGGGGTCAAGGAATCTAGACCCAACTGAACTTCTGTCACCTTTGACTGATCGAATTCGCCCAGCTTCATTCCGCAGCAACGGCAAACATAGCGAAAGCTCATCGTTTCCACCCCCGTTTGATACTCACTAGTATCCCCAAAAGGTGGAAAATCATACGAACCTTATTTGTCTCCCAGCTTGATCGAGTTGATGTGGTTCATCACCTTGTCAAACGTCTCGCTGATCCACATCGTGCTTGCTTTGACAGTCGTCTCGATTGCTTCATCGATCAGCGGACGCTCACTTTTGGAAAATTCACTCAACACATAATCGCTGACGCTACGCCCCGGAAGCGGCCGGCTGATGCCGATTTTTGCCCGTTTGAATTCCTGTGTTCCCAAATGGGCGATCAACGATTTGATCCCGTTGTGGCCGCCGGCACTTCCTTGTTTGCGCAAGCGAAGCTGCCCAACCGGCAAATCGAGATCATCGTAGATTACAAATATATCGTCAGGCACCAATTTGTAGAACTTCAATATTTCCGCTGCCGATTCCCCTGACAAATTCATGTAGGTCAGTGGCTTGACCAACAGAACTTTCTCCATCCCCACGCGGCCTTCTCCAACCAGCGCACGGAATTTCTCCTGCTGAACGGGGATTCCCCATGACTCGCTAATTTTATCTATGGCCATAAAGCCTACATTATGTCTGGTCTCTTCATATTTCTTGCCGGGATTCCCCAACCCGATGATGACTTTCACACGTTCCCCTCCTATCGTTCTCTCCTCATTGTACTCTATCGAAAACCCACCCGGCTATAGGAGAGTGCCGGATGGGTTCCCGCTGTGATCTCATACCTTTTTCGCTTCCTCGGTCTTTGCTCCCGCCGTCTCCGCCTGAGCCTTGGCCTCCTGATCGGCTTCAACCGACTCGTCGGAGCTTGCTTTCGGTGCAAGCACGCTGATCACGACCTCCATCTCATCGATTTCAAGCTCGATGCCGGTCGCAATGTCCAAATCTCTGACCAGGATCACGTCACCGATGTTCAACCCTTCCACACTGACCGAAAAGACCTCGGGGATTTCCCCAGGCAAACATCTGATTTCGACGCTATGGCGGACAAGCGTTGCCACGCCCAGCTCGGGATGACCGGTCAAGACGATCGGCACTGAGGTATGCACTTTTTCATTCATATTGATCTGCTTGAAATCGGCATGAAGCACGTTGCCCTTCAGCGGATGACGCTGCAGCTCGTATACCATGACCTGAAACTCCTTGCCATCCAACTGCATCTGAAACGGTTTATTCGTTGTTTGATGGCGCAGCGCCTGATCAAGTGCGAGTGCATCTACCTGGATAGGAAGGTTGTTGACTTCGCTCCCATATACAACCGCCGGAACCATTCCGCTTTTGCGCAGGCGATGATTGGAGCCTTTATTGCCAAGTTGTCGAACCGTTGCCTGAATTGCCTCCATTACAAAAAGCCTCCCTTAACACAAGCTTGAAATCCAACCTTTTCTAGCTTGTCCAACGGAGGCCGTTTTGAATCCATATTTAGTCAAACAGTTTGCTTACGGAAAGCTCCTCGTGTACGCGAATGATCGCTTCCCCGATGATTGGCGCAACGGACAATACCTTGATCTTGTCGATCATCTTGTCTTCAGTCAGACGAATGCTGTTCGTCACAACCAGTTCCTTGATTTTGGAATTTTCGATACGAGAAATAGCCGGGCCGGACAAAACCGGGTGTGTACAGCATGCGTACACTTCACGTGCACCCGCTTCCACCAGTGCGTTTGCAGCCAGCGTAATGGTACCCGCAGTATCGATGATGTCGTCAATGATAATCGCCGTTTTCCCTTCAATGTTCCCTACGATGTTCATAACCTCTGCCACGTTTGGTTCCGGACGACGCTTGTCGATGATCGCGATCGGCGCTTCCAAACGTTCGGCCAATTTACGTGCACGTGTCACGCCGCCATGGTCCGGGGAAACGACAACAATATCTTTCAAGCCTTTTTCCTCGAAATATTTACCCAAAATCGGCACGCCCAGCAGGTGATCAACCGGAATGTCGAAGAAGCCTTGGATTTGGGTTGCATGCAGATCCATTGTAATAATGCGATGTGCCCCTGCGGTTTCAATCAGGTTAGCAACGAGCTTGGCTGTGATTGGATCGCGTGCACGCGCTTTGCGGTCTTGACGCGCATAGCCGTAGTACGGAATCACCACGTTGATGCTCTTGGCGGACGCACGCTTCAAGGCATCTACCATGACCAACAGCTCCATCAGATGCTCGTTTACCGGTGCGCTTGTCGGCTGGATCACGTATACGTCACAACCACGGACGCTTTCATTCAATTTGATTTGGCATTCGCCATCACTGAAATGAACCGTTTCTGCATTACCGATCGGCAATCCGATATGTTCTGCGATTTCGCGCGCAAGCTGCGGATTTGCGTTACATGTAAAGACCTTCAGTTTCGGGTCGCGGTAGTTTGCCATTGTCTTAAAGAACCTCCCGTAATTATTCCTATTTGCCTTGCTTGCGCGGCATTTTGGCCGCATAGCCCGGTTTATTTGTCTGCCGTTCGCGCGCGATCGCCAGCGCATCGTCAGGCACATTCTGATTAATGGTGGAGCCGGCAGCAACATATGCGTTGTTGCCCACTTCTACCGGTGCAATCAAATTGGTATTGCAGCCGACAAAGGCGTTATCGCCGACAATTGTTTTATGCTTCTTGGCCCCATCGTAATTGACGGTGATCGTTCCGCAACCGATGTTTACCCCTTCGCCAATCTCGGCATCGCCGATGTAGCTCAGGTGTGGGACCTTTGAACCTTTGCCAACTTTAGCATTTTTCAACTCTACAAAATCTCCTATTTTGGCACCGCTTCCGATATGGGAATCAGGTCGCACGTAGGCATATGGCCCCACGGTCACGCTGTCCTCTACAACAGAGTCAACCAGAACCGAATAGGTGATGCGGACTCCATCTCCGACTTCCACATTGGTTAAATCGGCTTGTGGTCCCAGGACAACATCCTGACCAACGATGGTTTTTCCGCGCAAATGAGAGCCTGGCAGAATGATTGAATCCGCCCCGATTTTCACATCTGCTTCGATATAGGTAGAAGCCGGGTCAATGATCGTCACACCGTTTCGCATATGTCGCTCATTGATCCGCTTGCGCATGTACGCCTCAGCTTCCGACAGCTGAACGCGGTCGTTTACACCCATCGTTTCGTCCGGGTCAACCGCTTCATAGGCAAGAACCTTTTGTCCCGCATCACGCAAAATCGCCACGCAATCGGTTACATAATATTCTTTCTGCGCATTGTCATTCTTGACTTGACGAATCGCTTGCAATAATTGTTCATTATTATAACAATATATGCCCGTATTAATCTCCTGGATTGCCCGTTCTTCCGGGGTTGCATCCTTTTGCTCAACAATTTTGAGCACTTCTCCCGCTTCATCGCGAACAATGCGCCCGTATCCGGTCGGGTCCGGCAGCACCGCAGTCAAAACGGTTGCGGCTGCTTCATTCTCCAGGTGGTGATTCAACAAATGTTGCAACGTTTCTCTGGACAACAGCGGTACATCGCCATACAAAAGCAGGGTTGTACCGGTTTTTCCCGTCAGGAATGGAACCGCCTGCAAAACGGCGTGGGCCGTGCCCAGCTGCTCGGCTTGCAATGCATACTCGACGGAGTCACCCAAGGTTGCTTTGACAGTCTCTGCACCATGGCCAACCACAACGACAACGTCCTCCACCTGCATATCGGCAAGCGTATCGACGACATGCTGTACCATCGGTTTTCCACAGACAGGATGAAGAACCTTATACAGCTTCGACTTCATCCGCGTTCCTTGCCCAGCGGCAAGAACCACGGCATGTATATTTGACATGGTAACCCTCCAGCATATAAGTTCCACAATGACTATATCTTAATCGTATGTTGTTTTCAAGAGAAGTTTGCCAGACAAACGTTCGTAAAATGATCATATTTAGGAATATTGAACCAATATGGGAAGCAAATGAAAAAAGCACTCCGTGGAGTGCTTTTTTTCAGGCCGCTCAGGGCCGCTCATTTTTCCCTCTACCGAGGGGAACGGAAAGTTCCGTTGTGTTTAGCTTTTAGTTATGGCTATGCGCCAGCTTCTACTTTTTCTTCTTCTTCCAGACCTACCCGGTCATATTCGCTCAGCACAGCCGCTTGAATTTTCTCGCGGGTTGCTGATGAGATCGGGTGAGCGATGTCGCGGAACTCGCCATCTGGAGTACGTTTACTTGGCATTGCGACAAACATGCCATTGTTGCCATCGATCACGCGAATATCGTGAACCACAAATTCGTGGTCGATCGTAA
>JBLNEJ010000208.1:0-6074 GCA_050262535.1 Clostridia bacterium | reverse complement strand
TTTCAAATTGGTATCCCATAAACGTATTTGCACAAGAGGCTCTCCTTTCCCAAGCTCTGCATTCCATTGGTTTCCGGCCGGGTATAAAAACTATAAAAGAATTTTTCAGGAAAATATAGTCTTATCCTGACAGATCATTTACGCTATTACTGTGAGAGTTGAAAATACCACTTCTCATTTTGATTGTTTCACAAAACGAACAGGTGTTCTAAAAAAGATAAAGACGTTCCCATTGGGAGCGTCTTTTTTGGTACGTAACCTCAATTTGAAAGCAACAGCGGCGGTCCTGGACGTTCATCTCACGTCTGGACCGCCGCTGTTTGAGTTACAAATCAAAGCACCTTGCCCGCATCACTTCCCTGAAAAGGGAGCAGGCACAAAGAAAGTAGGATTCTGCTTATTCAAAATGTTTTCCATCCGTTGTTGCACCAATTGCTTGTAATCGGGGTCAGGGATGATGTAAAACTGGTCGTTCTCAATGGCCTCAAAGGTCAACGCTGCGATTTCATCGGGAAGCATTCCTTGTTCGACACCAGCTCGAATAAACTGGGCAATTGCTTTTTGCTGTGGGGACGGTTCAACGATGTCGCCTGGCTTGCTGAACTCGGTCGGTCGGTTGCGTCCAGCGTCGCAAATTTGGGTACGGACAAAACCGGGACAGATGATGGAAACTCCGATCCGCGCTTGGATCATCTTCAATTCATGGTAAAGCGTTTCGGACAGGCTGACGAGTGCGTGCTTGCTTACGCGGTAGATACCGTTGCCCGGACCTGATTCGAGACCAGCGCGAGAAGCAGTGTTTACGATGTGGCAATCGTCTTGCTGCTCCAACATTATCGGGACAAAAACCCGTGTGGCGTGAATGGCTCCCCACAGGTTTACGTTCAGGATCCACTGCCAATCGGCAGCGGTGCTGTTCCACAGCATAGAGCCTCCCCCGACGCCGGCATTGTTGAACAGCAGG
Source organism: Clostridia bacterium (assembly GCA_050262535.1). GTDB lineage: Bacteria > Bacillota > Bacilli > Brevibacillales > Brevibacillaceae > Brevibacillus_D. The sequence goes on along the minus strand of JBLNEJ010000208.1, from coordinate 5,110 downwards.
TGAACACCGCCAAACGTATCCACCGTTTTTTGTGCCAGCGCCTGGATGTCACTCTCTTTCCCCACATCCGTTACGACGGCAATGGTTGTTGCTCCAACTGCTTTCAGTTCTTGCTCTACCTTTGTCAAAGCCGCCTCTTCCACATCGGCAAGCACAACCTTCATTCCTTCTTGTGCACACCGTGCCGCCAACCCACGACCGATCCCGCTGGCTGCTCCGGTAACGACAGCCACCTTGTTTGTAAAATGTTTCACAATACAACCTCCAAATCATCATATAAACAAACATTTAATTTGTATGTTTGAATTATAATAGACATTTTTTGTTTTTGTCTATATATTTTGTTTTCCCTCTTTCAAAATGACACCTTTCCGACTGCAACGACAAACAGAGCTTGCCCATCGTCGTGCTCCTGGCGACGTGGACTGCCCTGTATTGCCAAAAAACACTGTATTGTGTGCGTTTTTCATGTATCAGTTATGTAGGATCACCATTTGATTGTGAAATCGGAGTGTGAAGCTTTTGTCCAGTTTGAGCGAGTTTCAAATACGGCCATAGTTCATCACACGAATACACCGGCGAGGAATTTGTATCGTAAGGCCGGATTTACGGACAAGGGATTGAGGTATCAAGGGGAGTTCGGGGAAGAATTGATCCTTCATTTCAGCTTCTAAAAACTTCTCTCGCAAGCTTTCGGAACAAAGGAAAAGCTCCTAACCGTTTCTGGTCAGGAGCTTTACAAAAGTTCACGATCGTCTTTTATTTTGCTTCGGCAACCGGACGGCATTTGGTCACGATGTGATGACCTGCGCTTAATCCCTTTGCCTCCAATTCTTCTGCTGTGACAATGTGCAGCGTTTCGTTTTTACACGGCATCGGCATTAATCCGCCCAGTGGACTCAGCACCCGCCCGTTGGTGTCCGTTTCAATGACCATATACAACCCTTTTGTCTCTAACTGTTGAATCAGTTCGGTCCAACGCTTGGCGGTCATCATCTCCGTGTGCTTCGTCAAGATCATGCCCATTTCCTGTGCTAACATGCTAAGCTATCCCCTCTACCTATCGTTGAATCTCTCTTTGAATTACTACACCTACATTACAGGGGAAGCTGCCACTTTGGCAAAATGCAAAGGAGTGCAAATTCGCCGAAAAACCACTCATTTTGAATCCGCTTTGCATAACAGATTCCGTTCTCTTCACCGCGCATCACTTTTTCACGTGCTGCTTTTCTTTTCACCTGTTTACAGAAAATTAATAAATCGGCCCTGATTCCCAAGCCCGGTACAGCAAGCCAATGGCAAAGACGACCAAGACACATCCTACCAGTTGATTCAGCCGCTTTACCGTTTTTCCGCTGATGTGGCGGCTGATTTTTCCTGCGAGCAACGCGGTCGCACCAAGAAACAGGAAGGTGGATGCCGCGCACCCGAGAGAATAGCGAAAAAGGCTTCCACTGCCACCGAGAGAGCCGGAAGCCAGCAGAGAACCGTACACCCCCGACCAGAACAAAATCGTCAAGGGATTGCCAAGCGTCAATACCATCCCATACGTAAAACTGCTCGTCTCTATCCGTTCCGTCGCTGCCGCCGTTTCTTCCCCGCTTCTCAGCAGCTTGCCGGCAAACCAGAGTAACAGCGCCGCTCCGCCCCAAAGCAAGACCTGCTTTACGGCAGGAATCAGCAGCAGAGAAGCGGCTCCGAACGCCGATGCAGCCATATAGCCCGCATCTACTACCGTTACGCCTGCCGCCATTTTCACGCCCTCCCGCCAGCCGCGACTCAGCGCTCTCTGCACGAGGGCAAAAAAAACCGGACCAACCGACAGCTGCAACGTCAGTCCGAACACGACTCCTTGCAGGAAGTCCATTTACACGTCCTCCTTAACCACAGAGAGCGTGATGATCGTGTTCGTTTTGCTAATCCCGGGTATCCCTTTCAGCTGATGGCTGATTAGCTGCTCCAGGCCGCTGGTCCCGTCAGTTGCCACCTTGAGCAAATAATCGTATTCGCCAGCCAGGTGATGGCATTCAAGCACGGCGCTGTTCTGCAAAACATGCTCCTTGAATCCGGCAATGTGCTCCGTTCGATCGATGGAGACAAAAATAAAGGCAACGAGCGTCTGGCCCAGCTTTTCCCGATTCAACCGTACGGTAAAACGGTTGATCACCTGCCGCTCCTCCAGCTTGCGAATCCGCTCCGCCACTGCCGGCACAGACAGATGCACCTGCTTGCTGATCTCCGAGCTCGTCATTCGGCTGTTCGCCCGAAGCAGCTCCACAATACGTGTATCCAATTGGTCCATCGGCTTCACTCCGTTCACAATAAGTTTGAAGCCATTTTACCGAATCTCCATATTTTATTAAACAATTTCCAAAAACACGTTACTAATTATTGTGTGTTGTCAGTTTGACAGAAATTATTTCAGTACAGACTTTGTTATCCGGCAGTTCCCTTTATTTTTTTCTGTGCACCGTCAATCGCGCCCAATCACTTCCAGCACCCGATCGAATCCGATCCGCACCATTCCGTCCACACCGATCAGCTTGAGGAAGCCCTCCGCCTGGTCAATATGGGCAATGCGGCCGCTCTGATGGCGTTCGCCAGCACCCGGTACATAATAGATGATGGCTATGCTCTGCTTTTGCTGATACGCCTCCCAAATCTGGGCACTCAGCTCCGAGCGCACCTCTTCGCCTAGATCAGGCGGAATGTAGCGCTGCTGCTCCTCCTTGATGCGCATGTACATTTCCCGATGCTCTGGCAGCACGAAGCGGCTTGCCGCAAACAGATTCGCTTTTTTCGAAACCGTCCTGTCCCTCATGCTTCATTCCCCTTTCGTCCTTGCTCCTCCGCATGGCGCGCCAGCAATCCCTTCAGCTTCTCCTGGCATTCTGCCCGCAGCAGCTCAATGGAATAAATCGCTTCCCGCCGATACCCGTTCATCCGGATCTCCACCTTGTACATGGGCCCTTGCTTCTGCGTCGTCAGCACTTCCACTCCCAGCTGGTGCAGTTGGCGCTTCAAGCGATAGTGAACGCGCTCCGCCCACGCCGATACATCCTCAAGCAGCGGCAAGTAGGAGATTCTGGAAGCAATCGACCGAAAAAGCTCGACATCGGAAGCAACCGCCTTGAAAAAAATGCCGTACAAAATACACTCCCGCAGCAATTCCCGAACCGATTCCGACGAGGCTTCCCGTTCCGGGCTGGTTCCGCTCATTTATAATGCCCTCCGATTTTTTGCGCCCGCTCCCTCGCCTGCCCCGCTTTTTGCAAAGAAGCCGCCCGCAAAATCGCATCGCTGCCGTACCGCTGCCGAATGTCATCCAGTGCCAGCGCCAGCGAGCGCTTTTTCTCCACATCATCGAACAGATTGAGCTGCACCACGTTGTCCGGCACAAGCTGCCCGAGATTCACCCCGACGCTGCGAACCGGATTATGCTGCCAGTAGCGCTCGAACAGACGGCATACCACTTCGTACAGCGTAGCCGCATCGTGGGTCGGCTCCGCCAGCTTCATCTGCCGGTGAAAGCCCATCGACACCTCAAAGTCGGCGCCACGGCACCCAACGGAGATAACAGAGCCCATCAAGCCCTTGCTGCGCGAACGGCGGCACACCTCCTCGCACAGCTCCAGCAGCACCACCTTGATCTCCTCTGCTGTATGATAGTCGCGCGGCAGTGTCATGTGGTGGCCGATGCCTTTTTGCAAATCATGCGCCTTGGGCGAAACCGCTGAATCGTCGATGCCACGCGCCGTTCGCCACAGCACCTCCCCATTGACCCCAAAGCGGCGCGACAGCACGCCCGGCGACAGCTCCGCCAGCTGGCTGATCGTATAGATCCCCATCCGGTGAAAATGGCGCTTCATCCGTGACCCGACTCCGAACAGCTTCTCGACCGGCAACGTCCAGAGCGTATCGGCCAGTTCCTCCTTTTTCAGCCAAAAAACGCCCGACTCCCGCTTCTTGGCAAAATTGTCGCAGGCCATTTTGGCCAATACTTTGTTCTCGCCGATCCCGACGCGACAGATGATTCCCGTCTCCAGCCGGACCCGCTCGCGAATCTGCCGCGCCATCTCCCACGGATCGCCAAACAGCCCGATGCTGCCGGTCACGTCGAGAAACTGCTCGTCGATCGAATATGGCTCCACCAGATCGGTAAACGATTCAAAAATACGGGTAATTTGCAGCGACACATGAATGTACATCTCCATACGCGGCCTCACCACCACCAGCTGGCGGCATTTTTGCTCCGCCTGCCACAGCGCCTCGGCCGTCGTGACACCGTATGCCTTGGCCAGCGGGCAGGCAGCCAATACAACACCGCTGCGCCGTTTGGGATCGCCCGCCACTACGATCGGCTTGTCGCGGATCGCCGGATTCGCTGCCTTTTCTACGCTGGCATAAAAGCTCTGCATATCGACAAGAAACACAACCCGTTTGCTGTCCATCCCAATCCCTCCAAAAATAAACGAACAAATGTTCCTGTTTTTATTATAGCAAACGTATGTTCTTATTTATACCCTTTGACAACGATTTTTTTCTGGAAAAAATTCCTTGTAAACAAGAAACAGCCAGGGAACTGAATCGTCTAAACCAATAAGAACTTATAACGAGAAAGGGATTGTTCTGATGAACCGCAAATCCGCCATGATGTCATTGCTTCTGCTAGCACTTCCGCTGTATGCCTGCACCGTTCCCAAAGAAGGCGCACAGGCCCAGCCGAACACAAACACGACCGTCGTTCAAACAAACGGCTCACAGACAGCGCCTGGCAATTCCCAAGCTCCTGCATCCGCTCCAGACAACCAGGCAGATACGTTCGATTATGCCGCACTGAAAGAGGATGCCTTGATCCGTCTGGATGAAGAACCTCGCCTGGCATCGCCGATCCAGACGATTGTCGGCTCCAAACCGCAAGCGTATACGATTTATTTCCGTGAACCGATGAACAAGGCTTCCGTTGAACAGGCATTGCGCACGCAGGCAGAGAAGCATTCGACGGAAACAGCCGGGGCTGTCATGCCAGTCTTTTCGTTTGCATGGGCAAACGACCGCCAGCTGCATCTCGCGGTGACAGCGCCTGAAGCCAAACCGGAAGGCTACGACA
>JBLNEJ010000207.1:0-4387 GCA_050262535.1 Clostridia bacterium | reverse complement strand
GCGGCGATTGCAGGTTTTGCGTGGAACGGCGATGGAAGCAGAAATTGAAAATCATCCAACGATTGCGCCGCTGAAAAACGAGCTGATGGCGCAGATTATGAGCAAAACCTTTGAATATCGTGGGGAAACCTACCCTTTCTCGACGTTTCAGACACACTTGATGACCAATCCTGACCGGGACCTGCGCAAGGCATTGGTGGAGATGGCTGGTAAGTATGCCAGAGAGGTAGAGCCTGCTTTTCGCAAGTTGTTAAAGGCACGCAACCAGCTTGCTCAGCAAAAGGGATATGCCAACTACTTCCTGTATTGCTTTGAGTTGCTCAAAGGGCTTGATTTTCAACAATACCACCAGCAGTGTACGCGAATGATGGAGCAGACCGAGCCGGTATTCCGGGAGTGGGAAAAGCGGTTTTGCGAGAAGTTCGGATGGGATCAGACTGGGTTCTCCGATATTTTATACGCGTCCTTGCATTGTCTTGAGCGGGAAACGTCGCTGTTTCCGTCAGAAAAAACGATTGATGCCCTTCGCTTTACATGCGGCCATTTCGGTTATGATCTGGATCGATTGCCGATTCAAGTGGAAATTGCCAACCTTCCGTACGGCGGAATGATGAATTTGATTTCTACCGACGAGATTCGAATTGCTTTGAAAAAACGGGATGGACATTCCGGCTATGCGGTTGCGTTGCATGAGATGGGGCATGCGCTGTATGAGTATTTTTCATTCGGGCAGCATGCGGAATTGGTACGCTTCAAAAACATTCTCGGTTCCGAAGCGATGGCGGAAATTTTTATGACAATCGCCTCTCAAAAGGAATGGCTGGTCGATTGTATGGGGGCGGATGCTTCCAGTTTGGATCAGTTGCTTGAGTCGGAGCATCTGATGTCGTTGATGTTAACCAAATATTATTACTACACGAGCTTGGTTGAAAAGGCGATCTATGAAGATCCTGATGGTGATTTCCAGCATACAGCGGACAGCTTGTTTGAGCAGGTGTTCGGGCTGAAAGGACAATCAATGAATCCGGCGATGGACATCCTGTTCATCATGTATCCGGTTTATGTACAGGACTATATTTATGCGGACGGGGTACGGGACATGATCCGCCATGCGTTTGGGGTGAAGGGACTATATGGTCACCAGGACGTGTTTGAAGCGATTCGGAAAGTGTTTATGGAGCCGTCGGAGAGCAAGACATGGCAGGAAAAGGTTGAGGATTTGTGCGGTGAACCGTTTACGTTTCGCTATTTCGAGCAGTTCCTGGCGAACAAAGGGGTTTTGGTGTAACGAACGATGTCGGGTAAAACAAGCGCTTCTCCTTGTCAAAATAAAGCATCACTGGTATTTTCATCTGGAGGCTTATTTTCCGCGGAAGGCTTGAGGCGGACTGGAACGAAAGCCAGGGGCAAAAGGAGGAAGCGCATGCACAAGTACGAGCATATTCAAGAAGCGAAGGAGTATATCCTCAAGCATACAGAAACACCACCGACCATCGGACTTATTCTCGGTTCTGGACTGGGTGGACTGGCCAACGACATTGAACAGCCGGTGATCATTCCTTACAGCAGCATTCCGCATTTTGCGATGTCGACGGTTGAATCGCATGTCGGTCAACTGGTGATCGGTCGACTGGAAGGAAATATGGTTGTCGCGATGCAAGGCAGATTCCATTATTACGAGGGGCATACGCTGGATGCTGTCACGTTCCCGGTTCGGGTGATGAAAGAGATCGGCGTCGAGACGATCATCATGACCAATGCGAGCGGGGCGATTAACAAAGGCTTCAAGCCGGGTGATTTGATGCTGGTGACCGACCATATCAATTTGATGGGGGTCAATCCGTTGATTGGACCAAATGACGACCGGTTAGGGGTACGTTTCCCTGATCTTTCCTCGGCCTATCATCCTTCATTGTGCCAATTGGCCCGGAAGGTTGCGCAGGAGCAGCAGATTGAGCTGCAGGAGGGGGTTTATGTCGCTTGCAGCGGTCCATCCTTCGAGACACCGGCGGAAATCAAGATGATGCGGACTTTGGGCGGCGATGCTGTAGGGATGTCAACCGTGCCGGAGGTGATTGTCGCCAACCACGCCGGATTGCGTGTCATGGCGATCTCATGCGTCAGCAACATGGCCGCAGGTATTCTTGACCAGCCGATTACCGCCGAGGAAGTGTTCGAAGCGGCAGGAAATGCCCGCAACAAGTTTGTTTCCTTGTTGCGAGGAATCATGCAGCAGCTGTAGGAGAAAGAATGGTTTTTGATGAAAAACAGCCCTGTCACTGTGGAGGTCAACATCCGGGTGGCAGGGCTTTTTCGTGTGAACGAAACACCCGGCTGTTTCATTATTCGTGAGGATAAGTTGAAGTCCGGGCGATGAATCAGTATTATTTATAAGAAGGAATAAGGTAAAGGCGTCGATTTTTTGTGAATGAAAGGTTGAGCGAAATGGAAAACAAGGTGATTCCATCGAATTTTATCAAAAATATCGTAATTGACGATTTGGAAGCAGGACGTGTCGATCAGATCGTCACGCGGTTTCCGCCAGAGCCAAACGGTTATTTGCATATCGGCCATGCAAAAGCGATTTGTCTGAACTTCGAGCTGGCTGACGAGTTCAAGGGCAAAACGAATTTGCGCTTTGATGACACCAACCCAGTGAAAGAAGACGTGGAGTATGTCGAGTCGATCAAAGAAGACGTGAAATGGCTTGGATTTGACTGGGACGGATTGTTTTTTGCTTCCGATTATTTTGAAGAAATGTATGACCGGGCCGTTTTGTTGATCAAAAAAGGGAAGGCGTTTGTCTGTGATCTGACAGCGGAAGAAATCCGGACGATGCGCGGCACGCTTACGGAGCCGGGGAAAGAAAGCCCGTATCGAAACCGCAGTGTTGAGGAGAACCTTGATTTATTTGCGCGGATGCGCAACGGGGAGTTCAAGGACGGCGAAAAAGTGCTGCGCGCGAAGATTGATATGTCCTCTCCCAACATTAACCTGCGTGACCCGGTGCTTTATCGCATTTCCCATGCAACTCATCATAATACAGGTGACAAATGGTGCATTTATCCGATGTACGATTACGCCCATCCGTTGGAGGATGCGATCGAGGGCGTTACCCATTCGCTCTGCTCGATGGAGTTCGAGGATCATCGGCCGCTGTATGATTGGGTGATCAGTGAGTGCGAAATGCCAAAAGTTCCGAGGCAGTATGAGTTTGCCCGCTTGAATCTGACCAATACCGTCATGAGTAAACGCAAGCTGAAGCAACTGGTGGACGAGCAATTCGTTGACGGCTGGGATGACCCACGCATGCCGACGATTGCAGGGCTTCGACGTCGAGGATTTACAGCTGAGGCGATCCGCACCTTCTGCCGGGAGATCGGTGTCGCTCGTAACTACAGCATCGTGGACGGGAAAATGCTCGACCACTTTATTCGCGAGGATTTGAAGCTGAAGGCGCCTCGGACGATGGGGGTGCTGCGTCCGCTGAAGGTTGTCATTACCAACTATCCTGAGGATCAGGTGGAATGGCTGGATGCGGAGGTCAACCCGGAGAACGAGGAGATGGGGATGCGCCAAATTCCGTTCAGCCGCGAAATTTATATCGAGCAGGATGACTTCATGGAAAATCCGCCAAGCAAGTATTTCCGCTTGTTCCCTGGCAATGAAGTGCGGTTGAAGCACGCGTACTTTATCAAATGCAACGATGTGATCAAGGACGAGGCCGGAAATGTGGTCGAGATTCATTGCACGTATGACCCGGAAACGAAGAGCGGCAGCGGGTTTACCGGTCGCAAGGTAAAAGGGACCATCCACTGGGTTGATGCCAAGCATGCGCTGGCAGCGGAATTCCGTCTGTATGAGCCGTTGATTTTGGACGACGAAGAGGATGAGGACAAGTCGTTCCTCGAAAACGTAAACCCGAATTCGCTGGAAATTGTGAACGGGTTCGTCGAGCCAAACATGAAGGACGCGAAGCCGCAGGACAAATTCCAGTTCTTCCGCCACGGGTATTTCAATGTAGATACCAAGCATACGACAGCGGATAAATTGGTGTTTAACCTGATTGTGTCGCTAAAAAGCTCGTTCGAGCTGCCAAAGTAAGAACGAAACAGGAAAGGGAATCGGTCATATGATCGGTTCCCTTTCTTTTTGTTGTTTGACAGGGATGCTATGATTTGGTAATTTAATAACAGGAACATACGTTTGGTATAGGGGTGTTAACATGCAACCGACTGTGGTAACGAAAGATAGCTTTACCATCATGGGAATAGCCGTTCAAACGACGAATCAAGCGGAGATTTCCGGGCAAGGTGAGCTGCCGAAACTGTGGGAACGATTTTTCGGGGAGCAGATTTTGGGGAAGATCCCGAATAAACAGGGACCA
>JBLNEJ010000206.1:0-11901 GCA_050262535.1 Clostridia bacterium | reverse complement strand
CTGGGCGCGAAAGTCATCGTAACCGAGATCGATTCGATCAAGGCCATTGAAGCGTACATGGACGGATTCGAAATCATGCCGATGAGCGAAGCGGCGAAGCATGGCGATTATTTTGTCACTGTAACGGGTAACCGCGACGTCATTCGCAAAGAGCATTTCGAAGTGATGAAAGATGGCGCAATCCTCTCCAACGCCGGTCACTTTGATGTCGAAGTAAACAAGGTGGAGCTGGAGCAACTCTCGACCTCCAAGCGCATTGTTCGCAAAGACATTGAAGAATTCGTAATGGCAGATGGTCGAAAACTGTATCTGCTGGCAGAAGGACGCCTCGTAAACCTCGCTGCAGGAGACGGACACCCGGCCGAAATCATGGATATGACCTTCGCTTTGCAGGCCATTTCTTTGGAATATGTCAACAAACACTACGAAGCAATCGGCAAAAAAGTGCTGAATGTACCATACGAACTGGATCAAACGGTAGCCGGCTACAAGCTGGAAGCGTTGGGTACGTCTATCGACAAACTGACCGAAGAGCAAAAAGCATATCTGGACAGCTGGGTCGAATAGCAGGGAAGCCTGCGATTTTTCTGGTAAAAATTGAATCAAAACTTGAGGAAAAAATCCTGCTTACAAAAGCGGGATTTTTTTTTATAATAGCAAGTAGGCACTAAGTGGGGAAAAGTGGGGGAAAGTGGAGAACCTGCGGAGGAAAGTGGGGAAGAGCGAGCGTGTTCATGGGTGAATTCCAGCATAGCATCGATGATAAAGGCCGCCTGACGATCCCCGCCAAGTTCCGTGATGGACTCGGGGCTTCCTTCGTGATCACCCGCGGACTGGATCAATGCTTGTTTGTCTATCCAATGAACGAATGGACCGCTCTGTCCGACAAGTTGAAGACGCTCCCCTTTACAAAGGCGGATGCACGGGCGTTTACCCGCTTCTTCTTCTCGGGAGCAACCGAATGCGAGTGGGATAAGCAGGGAAGGGTAAACATACCGGTCACGCTGCGCGACCATGCTGCACTTGAAAAGGAATGCGTCGTCATCGGCGTATCCAATCGAGTGGAAATCTGGAGCGCAGAGAAGTGGAACACCTATTTTGACGAGTCGCAGGGTTCGTTTAGCGAGATTGCCGAAAAGCTGGTCGATTTTGACCTGTAGCAGCGAATCGGCATCGTAAAGGAGGACATTCAGCTTTGTTTCATCATATAACCGTCTTGAAAGAAGAAGCTGTCACCGGGCTGAACATTCGGCCAGACGGCATTTATGTTGATTGTACGCTGGGAGGAGCCGGGCATAGCTCGATGATTGCCTCACAGCTTGGAGAAAAGGGGCGCTTGATCGCGATTGATCAGGATGACACCGCTCTTGCGAATGCGAAGGAAAAGCTGGCACCGTTCGGAGATAAAGTCACGCTGGTCAAAAACAATTTCCGCCAGATTCGTCAGGTGATTCACGATTTGGGATTGCCAGGTGTGGACGGCGTGTTGTTTGACCTTGGTGTTTCGTCTCCACAGCTTGATGTGGGTGAGCGAGGCTTCAGCTATAACGCCGACGCCCCGCTTGACATGCGGATGGACCAGCAAGCCATGCTCACGGCTCACGATATAATCAACGAGTGGGACGAAGCGGAAATTGCCAAGCTGATCTGGGAATACGGGGAAGAGAAATTTTCCCGCAAAATTGCCCGGCAAATCATTCTGGAGCGGGAAAAAGCACCGATTGAGACGACCGGACAACTTGTCGAGATCATCAAGGAAGCGATCCCGGCACCTGCGCGCCGGACAGGCCCGCACCCGGCCAAACGGACGTTTCAGGCCATCCGGATTGCCGTCAACGATGAACTGAACGCTTTCGAAGAAGCGGTAACAGATTCTATCGCTGTCCTTAATCCACTCGGCCGTGTTTCCGTGATCACGTTCCATTCACTTGAGGACCGGATTTGCAAACAGGTGTTTCAATCGTTTGCCCAGGGTTGCATATGTCCGCCCGGATTTCCGATTTGCGCGTGCGGAAAAAAGCCGACGATCAAGCTTGTGACAAGAAAACCGATCGTGCCAAGTGAACAAGAGCTTGAAGCCAACCCGCGTGCGCGCTCAGCCAAGCTGCGCATTGCGGAGAAATGTGAGTAAAGATGAGGGGGGTTAATCGGTGAGCTATTATTACCGCGGCAATCTGGCAGTCGAACTGGAGCCAAAGCGCAATACGTATCAAAAACAGCAGCGACGGATCAAGGTAAGATCCCCTCTGCCCACCAAGGAAAAATTGCTGTACCTGTTCTTCATTACCGTGCTTGTGGCGGGAGTTGGCTTTATCGGTCATCGCTACATCTTGATTTCACAATACAACTATCAAATTCAGGATTTGAAGCGAGAGATCACGACACTGCAGGATGAAAACGCGTCCATGCAGTTGAAAATCGAACAGATGAGCAATCGCGAACGCATTTATTATGCGGCGCAGCAGATGGGAATGACGTCAGTGCCCGACTCTGTTCATGTGATTGGGGAAAGCAAGCCAACTCCCAAAGCTCCGGTACGATCGGCTTCATCCAATTAAACCTGTTACCCCGATTCGTTCGATGGGGTAACTTTTTTTCGTCAACGATTTGCCGAAACGAGGTGATAGGTCATGGATAGTAAACGAAATGCGAACGTACGAATTTTGCTGATCGGCCTCATCTTTTTGCTCGTCTTCTCTGGCTTAGCCGGGCGTCTTTGGTGGCTCCAAACCGTAGAGGCGGCCTGGATCATGGAAAAGGGGAACAACCAGTGGGAAAAGGAAAAGATTCTTCAGCCGAAGCGCGGCTCGATTTTGGACCGAAACGGAGAAGTGTTTGCTTATGAAGGCAAGGCCTACACGGTGAATGCCGTGTTGAAACCGCGCAATGCGAAGGAGGAGAAGCTTGTCGGCGACAATTATGTCAAAGACCCGTTTTACACAGCCCAAAAGCTGGCTCCGATTATTGGTGCTCCGGTGGAACGGCTGACCAAGACCTTGTCACTGGAAGGTAAGTTTTATGTAGAGTTGGGACGTGAAGCGAAGAAAATTACCGAGGAACAAAAGGATAAAATTCTAGCCATTCAGTATCCGAAGGACGTGAATGGAAAGGTGATGACGGAGGAGAACCAACTGCCGGGCATTTTTATGACCGAGACCACCCGACGGTATTATCCCAACAACAGCGCTGCCTCGCATACACTCGGATACATAACGTATGATGACAAAGCGGAGATGGGTATCGAGCTTCAGTTTGACAAAGAACTGAAAGGAGAAGCGGGCGAGCTCCAACTGTTGAAGGACGGAGCAGGCTATCCGCTGCCGGATGGAGAGACGAAATACCGCCCGGCCAAAGACGGGGTGAACGTAGTCCTCACCCTCGACCAGCAAATTCAGGATTATGTCGAGCAAGCGCTGGACAAAACCGTGCGGGAATTCAACCCGAAAAACATCACGGTCGTCGTAACCGATCCAAACACCGGAGAGGTTTTGGCCATGGCCAATCGGCCGCACTTCAATCCAAATACGTATTGGGACATCACGAACTTTTTGAACTTAGCGATCAGCTATCCGTTCGAGCCGGGTTCAACCTTTAAGATCATCACGCTGGCTGCGGCGTTGGAGCAGGGGGTATTTCATCCTGAAGAGAAATATTTATCAGGCTCCTATCGCAAGTTGAAGGGAAAACCGATTAACGACCACAACAACGGCCATGGGTGGGGAACCATCACGTTCCTCGAAGGTGTGCAGCGTTCAAGTAACGTAGCGTTCGTAATGCTTGGTTACGATCGACTGAAGCAGGAGTTGCTGACCAAATATTACAATGATTTCGGGATCGGGAAGATTACCGGAATTGACCTGCCTGGCGAAAAGAAAGGTATTGTCGACAACGTAACGAATCCTCGTTCACAGCGTGACCTGGCTGTTACAACATTTGGACAAGGGGTAGCCGTTACGGCAATTCAGCAGGCGGCTGCTGTCGGTGCGGTTGCAAACGGTGGCGAGCTGCTGAAGCCACGTATCGTCAAGGAGCTGCGTGATCCGCACACGGGTGCAGTGGTGAAAAAGTATGACCGTGAGGTTGTCAGACGAGTCGTCTCAAAAGAAACAGCGAAACAGGCGCGTGACATCCTCGAAACGGTCGTAACGGGTGATCATGGGACAGGGCAAGCCTTTAAGCTGGAGGGCTACCATGTTGCAGGGAAAACTGGTACAGCCCAGAAGTACGATGACAAGACGGGCAAAATCCTCGAAGGTCGTTACATTGTGTCCTTTATCGGTTTTGCGCCAAAAGACAATCCTCGCTAGCTGGTGTATGTGGCAGTTGATGACCCGGAAACAAACCTCGCCTCCAATCAGTTGGGACGGGAAGTTGTGGCTCCGATCTTCAAAGCGGTCATGGAACAGAGCTTGCGCTATTTCCAGCAAACGCCTGACATGAGTGAGCTGGAGAAGAAAACGGTTGCCAAAGTTGACGCCAAAAAAGCAGCGTCTGCTCCGGTGAAAATCAACGAGGTAGCCGTCCCGCAGCTCGTCGGGATGTCTGCTTCTACGGGCGCAATCAAGGCAAAGCAGGCTGGATTGGTTCCCAAAACAATCGGGACGGGGACGAAGATCGTTCAGCAGTTTCCGACCGAGCAGGAAAAGCTCGCCACAGGCTCAGAGGTTATGATTGTAACGGACAGACTGACAAACGTCAAAATGCCGGACTTCACCGGCAAATCACTGAGGGAAGTGATGGAATTCACCTCCTTGTTGAAAATGACTGTTACCTTTACCGGCTCCGGATATGTCCGTACACAGAGCATCCCACCGGGTACTGCGCTGTCAGGCAAGGAAAAGGTAATGGTAACACTGCTCCCTGCGCCTTCTGTCAAGGAGTAGCGCGCCCTAAAACCGTTCTAACAAGCCCCTCCACCGAATAAAGTGTTGTAGCAGACAACCTATTCGTTGGGAGGGGTTTTTCGTGCGGGTTTCCAATGCCACGGTTCGCCGCCGCATCTTCATCGCACTCATTATCGGAATTGTCCTGTACTCCGCCTTGGTAACGAGACTTGGATACGTACAGCTGGTGAAGGGGCCGTGGTTGCAGGAGGAAGCGGAACGGCTGTTCACCCGCAATATCCCGTTCGAACCAAAGCGCGGAAACATTCTGGATCGCAACGGCGTGCCGCTTGTCACCAATACGAGCGTTCCGTCTGTCTGGGCAATCCCGGCCCAGATCAAGCAGCCGGAAGAAACGGCCAAAAAACTGGCTGTGATCCTCGGCGTAAAGGAAGAGGATGTTTTGAAGGTGCTGACGAAGCGCGATTCGATGATTAACAGAGTTCCTGGGGGGCGAAAGCTTTCTGCGGAGAAATCGTTGGAAATTCAGTCATTGGCCTTGCCCGGCATTCAGGTCGCGGACGACTCTGAACGGTTTTATCCGTACGGTTCGTTTGCTGCGCATGTTTTGGGCTTTACAGGCATAGATAATCAAGGACTTACCGGATTGGAAAAAATCTATGACATGTTTTTGAAAGGAACACGTGGCCATATTTCGTACCCGGCGGACGCACGTGGAGGCGTCATGCCGGGGGAATCGGAAAAATATATACCGCCACAAGACGGAATGGACATGTATGTGACGATTGACAGCAATATCCAAGCCTTTATCGAGAGGGAACTGGATCAGGCGATGGTCGCCTACCAGGCGGACGATGCGTTGGCGATTGCGATGAATCCGAAAACAGGGGAAATTCTCGGCATGTCGAGCAGGCCGACCTTTCAGCCGGATCAGTACCGTGACTTCCCATCTGAAGTTTACAACCGGAATTTACCCATTTGGAAAACGTATGAACCCGGCTCGACCTTCAAGATCGTAACGCTCGCTGCCGCTCTGAATGAAGGGGTAGTCAATCTGGATGAGGGCTTTTATGATCCCGGGTTTATCAATGTTGCAGGGGCCAGGCTGCGCTGCTGGAAACGGCAGGGACACGGTCAGGAATCGATGCTTGAGGTTGTGGAAAACTCGTGTAACCCAGGCTTTGTGACGATGGGCCAGCGGTTGCAAAAGGAACGGCTGTTTGACTACATCAAAAAATTCGGATTCGGCGCGAAAACCGGAATCGATCTGCTTGGTGAAGAAAACGGGCTGCTGTTCAAGCTGAATCGCGTCGGTCCGGTGGAGCTCGGGACGACCTCATTTGGCCAAGGGGTTTCGGTGACGCCAATCCAGCAAATGGCCGCCGTGGCCGCGGTCATCAACGGTGGGAAGCTGATGAAGCCATATGTTGCCAAGGAATGGCGTGACAGCGTCACCCATGACATCATCGGCCGAACGGAGCCGCAGGTAGTGCGTCAAGTAATCACGCCAGAGACATCGAGCAAGGTTCGCTACGCGCTGGAAAGCGTGGTAGCCCGCGGGACCGGACGGAATGCGTTTATCGAAGGCTATCGGGTAGGCGGCAAAACCGGGACTGCCCAAAAAGTAAAGAACGGCCGCTACATGGACGGGGAATACATCGTCTCGTTTATCGGCTTTGCTCCTGCTGATGATCCCCAACTGATCGTCTATGTGGCAATCGACAATCCAAAGGCGCTCGCCTTCGGTGGCTTGATCGCTGCTCCGACAGTCCGGGGCATCCTGGAGTCGTCGCTCCACTATTTGAAGGTGCCGAAGAGCAAGGACGGGATCGCCCGTGAATACAAGTACGGTGACAAAAAATTTGTGGAAGTGCCACAGCTGACAGGGCTGAGCTTGCAGGAAATTGCCCAATCCTACTACATGATGCCGATTGTCGTAGACGGGAAAGGGCAATATGTAGTGAAACAATCCCCCTTACCCGGGGCCAAAGTTGAAGAGGGCTCCAAGGTGCGAATCTATCTGGGTGACAAATCGGTCGATTAGCAGTACAATCAACCTTTGGATAGATGAAAATGCAATGGATGAAAGCACGTTGAAAACCGAACGCTTTTGTCTATAATAGGGAAAGAATGGGGTGCCTGATATGCAACTTACGGATCTGCTCTCTGCATTGCTTCCAGTCCGCATACAAGGAAACAGCAGCGTAGAAATCACTGGTTTGACGGCAGATTCACGAAAGGTGAAGCCGGGGGATCTGTTCATTTGCCTGACCGGTTTTACCGTGGATGGTCACGATTTTGCAGCCAAAGCACTGGAGATGGGTGCGGCCTGCATTTTGGCCGAAAAGGAGCTTCCGGTTGAAGGAACCGTCGCGATCGTTCCCGATACCCGCCGGGCGATGGCGCTTCTCGCCGATCGCTTTTACAGCTCACCCACACAGGAACTGAAACTGATTGGGGTAACCGGAACGAATGGAAAAACGACGACCACCAATCTGATCGACAAAATTTTGAGCGACCGGCAAAAGCGAACCGGACTGATCGGGACGATTCACATGCGCATTGGTGACACGTATGAGGAAGTGAAAAACACGACGCCGGACGTTCTGGAGCTCCAGCACAGCTTCCGCCGTATGAGAGACGTGCAAACGGAATATGCGATTATTGAAGTATCTTCCCACGCGCTTGACATCGGACGAGTGCGTGGTTGTGACGTACATACGGCCGTTTTCACGAACCTGACGCAAGATCATCTCGATTACCACAAGACGATGGACCAGTATCGCTATGCGAAATCACTGCTCTTTTCTCAAATGGGCAATCGCTATGATCCCGACCGCATAAAAACCGCCGTACTCAACAGTGATGATCCCGCTTCCGAGCTGTTCGCCCGGGTAACGCCCGCGCGTGTCATTCGCTACGGAATCGATCATGATGCCGATGTGCGCGCACGCAACATTCACATTACCGCGCAAAAAACAACGTTCACGATGGAAACATTTGCTGGAACGATCGATCTTGAGCTCAAGCTGATCGGCAAATTCAACGTATATAATTCATTGGCAGCCGCTGCAGTCGCCTTGGCCGAAGGAGTATCGCTTGCCGACATGAAAGCGAGTCTGGAAGCGGTCCCCGGGGTGAATGGACGGTTTGAGGCAGTTGTAGCCGGCCAACCATTTGCGGTGCTTGTGGATTATTCCCATACGCCTGACAGTCTGGAAAATGCATTGACGACCGTTGCTGAATTCGCCAAGGGGCGGATCTTCTGCATCGTTGGCTGCGGCGGCGACCGCGACCGGACAAAGCGCCCAATTATGGCGCAGATTGCAACAAAATATGCCGATATGAGCGTCTTAACTTCAGATAATCCTCGATCTGAAGATCCGGAAGCCATTATCGCCGACATGCTTGCCGGTCTGGCTGGCACTCCGCAGGAGCGATTCATCAGCATTACAGACCGCAAAGAAGCGATCCAGTATGCGATTGAGCAAGCAGGAGAGCATGATGTCATCCTGATCGCCGGAAAAGGGCATGAAACCTACCAGACCATCAAAGGTGTAAATCATCCGTTTGATGATCGGCTGGTAGCCAAAGAGGCCATTGAAAAGAAGCTTGCCAAACTAGATTGACGCAACGAAGAAAGGAGGGTAGGGCATGCCCTTTGACAATGTCCTCATCATAACCATCATCGCATCCTTTTTAATCTCCGTCCTGATCGGACCGTTGTTTATTCCGGTCTTGCGCCGAATGAAATTCGGGCAAAGCATCCGTGAGGAAGGACCGAAATCACACCAGAAAAAAGCGGGCACGCCAACAATGGGGGGAACAATCATCCTCCTGGCATTGGCATTTACCGTATTGAAGTTTGCCAATTTGACGAATGAAGTATACTTTTTACTGCTTGTCACGTTTGGGTACGGACTGATTGGATTTTTGGATGATTTTATCAAGATCAGCAAAAAACGCAATCTTGGCTTGACGGCCAAGCAAAAATTCGCCGGACAGATCGTACTCGCCATTTTAGCCTACGCGCTTCTGCTTATGATGGACTTTGATACATCACTGCACTTCCCGGGTACGTCCTGGAAAATCGAGCTGGGCTTTCTCTATTTTCCTTTCCTGCTGTTCTTGCTCGTCGGCACGACCAATGCGGTCAACATCACCGACGGACTGGATGGTCTGTTAGCGGGAACAGGCGCAATCGCCTTTGGCGCATATGCGATTATCGCCTCGCTGCTCTCTGTGCCGGATACCGCGATTTTTAGTGCGTCCGTAGTGGGGGCCGTGCTCGGCTTCCTTGTCTTCAATGCCCATCCAGCCCGCGTCTTTATGGGCGATACCGGGTCGTTGGCACTCGGTGGCGCGTTGGCCGGAATCGCAATCATGACCAAGACCGAGCTGCTGCTTGCTGTCATTGGCGGTGTTTTTGTTGTAGAGACGCTGTCCGTGATCATGCAGGTGGTTTCCTTTAAAACGAGAGGCAAACGAATTTTCCGCATGAGTCCGCTGCATCATCATTTCGAGCTGACCGGATGGTCGGAATGGCGCGTCGTCGTCACATTCTGGCTGGTTGGCATGATGTTTGCCGGGCTGGGTGTTTACCTAGAGGTGGTGCGTTAATATGAAAACAATACAGGCAATCAACTCATACAAAAATCAGCGTGTTGTTGTGCTTGGTCTGGCGAAAAGCGGTGCTGCAGTTGCAAAATTGCTGCACCGCTTTGGCGCGCATGTCACCGTGAATGACAAGAAACCGCGAGAGGAAGCCATTCAGGCAGAAGAACTCGAGGCGTTGGGCATCACGGTGATTACCGGACATCATCCGGATGACCTCATTACGCAAGAGGTTGCGCTCGTTGTCAAAAATCCGGGTATTCCGTATGAGGCCTCTCCGGTCAAAACGGCGCTGGACCTTGGCATTCCGGTTGTCACCGAAATCGAGATCGCGTCCCAGCTGATGAAGGCGCCCTTGATTGGGATCACTGGCTCGAACGGGAAGACGACAACAACGACATTGACCGGGCTTATTTTGCAGGAAGCAGGACTTCAGCCTGTTGTGGCAGGAAATATTGGCACTCCATTGAGCGAAATCGCAGAAGAAGTGACGGAGGAGCAGTGGGTTGTTGCCGAATTGAGCAGCTTCCAGCTGATGGGAACACAGCATTTTCGGCCACGCATCGGCATCTTGTTGAACATCTACCCTGCCCATCTCGATTACCACCACACGATGGAGGAATACCTCTCAGCCAAGCGCAAGATGTTCATGAACCAAACGGAAACCGACTACGCCTTGCTGCCGTACGACCAGCCCGAAACGGTTCAACAGGTGCTGCCGTTAAAGTCGAAGGTGTATTACTTTAGCTGCAAGCACGAGGTGCCGCGAGGGGTTTGTGTCAAGGCTGGAAACATCGTGTTTGTCGATGACGAAGGTGAAGAAGTAATCATGGAACGTGAGGCGCTGTCTCTGCCTGGTGAGCACAATCTGGAAAATGCGCTTGCCGCGATATTGGCTACGAAGCTGGCAGGGGCAGATGCGCAGTCGATGCGCAACGTACTTACGACCTTCCAAGGGGTTGAGCATCGCCTGGAATTGGTCAAGACGCTTGCTGGCGTCCGCTATTATAACGATTCCAAAGCAACCAACCCGCAAGCAGCGACACGCTCGATCCAAACGTTTAGCGAGCCGATTGTTCTGATTGCAGGTGGCCTTGACAGGGGAACCGAGCTGCTTGAGCTTGTGCCTGTGCTGCGCAAACACGTCAAAGCGCTCGTCACATTCGGACAAACGGCAGAAATTTTGCTGAAGCGTGCGCAAGAGGCAGGAATCAGCCGCACAGCCCATGTCGATACTGTGGAAAAGGCGGTTGAAGTCGCTGCACAGTTCGCGCAATCCGGCGATGTGGTTTTACTGAGCCCTGCTTGTGCAAGTTGGGACATGTTCCCTTCATTTGAGGTTCGGGGAAGCATCTTTAAAGACGCTGTGCATAGACTGAATACAAGCCTGGCATAACGTTTCTTGAAAGGATGACTTTGCGATGAGCAAGGTTCGCACCGCCCCTGATTTTGTCATTATCGCCACAACCCTCTGCTTGCTTGGACTTGGCATCGTGATGGTATACAGCGCAAGCGCCGTTTTCGCCCAGCACACGTTTTCCGACGCATATTATTTTACGAAGCGGCAGCTGATTTTTGCATTGCTTGGCCTCACCTCCATGTACGTCATGATGAACATTGACTACTGGGTATGGAAAAGGTGGGCGAAGACCGGCTTTATCATCAGCCTCTGCCTGTTAGTGCTCGTTCTCATTATCGGTCGCGAGGTAAACGGCTCCAAAAGCTGGCTCGGCTTGGGGTCATTCGGCATCCAGCCGGGTGAATTCGCCAAATTCGGCGTCGCCGCGTTTCTGGCATCCTGGTTGTCCGATAATCAAAAGAAGATCGTGCTCTTTAACAGGGGGCTGGTGCCGGCGCTGGCCATTCCGATTGCCTGTTTTGGTCTGATAATGCTGCAGCCCGATCTGGGAACTGGAACCGTGCTGATCGGGACGGCTGTTTTGATGATTTTTACATCCGGCGCGCGAGTTAGTCATTTTGCATGGCTTGGGGTGCTTGGGTTGGCCGGATTTGTCGGTCTTGTACTGTCAGCCCCGTACCGGATGAAGCGGATCACCGCCTTTCTGGATCCGTGGTCAGACCCGCTTGGCGCAGGCTATCAAATTATCCAGTCGCTCTATGCGATCGGACCCGGCGGCTTGCTCGGCCTCGGCTTGGGACAAAGCAGGCAAAAGTTTTCCTACCTGCCTGAACCGTACAATGACTTTATTTTTTCAATCGTGGCGGAAGAACTCGGCTTTATCGGAGGAACGCTCGTACTGCTCATGTTTTTGCTGCTGCTCTGGCGAGGTATGCGGGTGGCCATCACAGCCCCCGATCTGTTCGGCAATCTGCTTGCGCTGGGTATCATCGGCATGCTGGCCATTCAGGTGGTCATCAATGTGGGCGTTGTGACCGGTATGTTTCCGGTGACCGGGATTACCCTGCCGTTTCTCAGCTATGG
>JBLNEJ010000205.1:0-7788 GCA_050262535.1 Clostridia bacterium | reverse complement strand
TGCTCCAAAGACGTTGATTGTTCAATACTAGGAGGAAGAGAGATGGCAGAAAAAGTAGTAAAGGTTGGACTATTGGGTTTCGGAACAGTCGGTACAGGTGTTGTGCGCATCGTGCAGGGTCACCAGGAGGACCTAGTCAAACAGACTGGCCTTGGGATCGAGGTTCACAAAATTCTTGTGCGGGACAAAGATAAAAACCGCAGCATCAGCGGCTTGGAAGGGAAAATCACCCAAGACGCCTATGAGCTCATCAATGACCCTGAGATTGATGTGATAGTGGAAGTAATCGGCGGCATCCATCCGACGAAAGAATACATGCTCGCTGCCCTCGAACAAGGGAAACATATCGTAACCGCCAACAAAGATCTGATGGCGCTGCATGGCGGCGAGATTTTGCAAAAAGCACAGGAAAAAGGCTGCGACGTTTTCTACGAGGCAAGCGTTGCGGGTGGAATTCCGATCCTGCGCGCATTGGTAGAGGGCTTCTCCTCTGACCGCATCACGAAAATGATGGGGATCGTCAATGGAACAACCAACTACATTTTGACCAAGATGAGTCAGGAAGGCGCTGACTATGCGGAAGTGCTGAAGGAAGCGCAAGCGCTTGGCTACGCGGAAGCGGACCCGACCTCTGACGTGGAGGGTTTTGATGCCGCTCGCAAAATGGCCATTCTTGCGACACTCGGCTTCCATGTACCAATGAAGCTCGATGAAGTCGATGTCAAAGGCATCAGCAGTGTTACCAAGGAAGATATCGCGTACGGCAAAAAGCTTGGCTACGAAATCAAGCTACTCGGTTTGGCCCGCCGCGACGAGGATGAGGTCGAGGTAAGCGTACAGCCGACCATGATTCAGAAAGATCATCCGCTGGCGTCTGTAAATGGTGTTTTCAATGCGGTTTATGTTCATGGTGAAGCCGTTGGCGAAACGATGTTCTACGGTCGCGGCGCTGGTGAATTGCCGACAGCGACTGCAGTCGTATCCGACCTCGTTACGGTTGTAAAAAACATGAAGCTCGGCGTCAATGGCCGCGGCATGGTTGCACCATATAAAGAAAAGAAACTGAAGGACGAATCCAAGAAGTTCTCCAAATATTTCCTGCGACTGATCGTAGCCGACAAGAAAGGCGTGCTGGCACGAATCACGCAACTGATGGCAGACAAGAACATCAGCCTTGACCAGGTGCTGCAGCAGCCGTATAACGGCGGTACACAGGCCGAGATCATTCTGGTGACCCATACGGCTGCCAAGAGCGACATGAACGATGTGCTCGTTTACCTCAAAGATATGGACTTCAACACAGAAATCAAGAGCTGCTATCGCGTCGAAGGAGGAGAAGCATAAGATGAGTACCCAAGCCCTTAACCAATATACCCGACAATCCGGTATTATCGCCCGTTACCGAGAATTTTTGCCTGTGACGGACAAAACACCGATGCTGACTCTGCACGAAGGAAACACGCCACTGATTCATGCGCCCAACCTGTCCCGTGAGCTGGGCCTCGACCTGCATTTCAAATATGAGGGCTTGAACCCGACAGGCTCCTTTAAAGACCGTGGCATGGTTATGGCTGTTGCCAAAGCGGTGGAAGAAGGCAGCACCACGATCATGTGCGCCTCGACCGGAAATACGTCCGCTGCCGCAGCGGCGTATGCGGCCCGTTCCGGCCTGCGCTGCATCGTGTTGATTCCAAATGGAAACATTGCACTAGGTAAGCTTGCACAAGCGATTGCCTATGGGGCAGAAGTGATCGCCATCGATGGCAACTTTGACGAAGCCCTCAATATTGTGCGTGACATTACTGCATCGGAACCGATCACACTGGTTAACTCGGTCAATCCATATCGTATCGAGGGACAAAAAACATCTGCCTTTGAAATTTGCGATGCGCTGGGCAAGGCTCCTGACATTTTGGCCATTCCGGTCGGAAACGCAGGGAACATCACGGCGTACTGGAAAGGCTTCAAGGAATTCAAAGCGGCTGATCGCATCAGTGCTTTGCCAAAAATGTACGGCTTCCAGGCAGCAGGGGCAGCACCGCTCGTGCTTGGACATACCGTCGAAAACCCGGAGACGATCGCAACCGCCATCCGCATCGGCAATCCGGCAAGCAAAGAGGGCGCACTCAATGCGTTGAGCGAATCCAATGGTTATATCGACTCAGTTACGGATGAAGAAATTTTGGATGCATACCGTCTGTTGGCGAGCAAGGAAGGGATTTTCTGCGAGCCGGCTTCCGCCGCTTCACTCGCTGGAATCATCAAGGCACGCAAGGCCGGCAAAGTGGCTGACGGCTTGACCGTTGCGTGCGTCCTGACCGGAAATGGCTTGAAAGACCCGAATATCGCCTTGAAAGCGGTGGCGGCCGAGCCGCTTGAAGTGGAGGCAACCCGCGAAGCAGTCATGGCAGTCATCAAGAAAGGCAAAGGGGAGTAATCGACGTGAACAGCATGACCGTGCGGGTGAAGGTGCCGGCCAGCACCGCCAACCTGGGGCCGGGCTTCGATACGCTCGGAATGGCGTTTCAATTGTATACGACGATCACGATGAAGCTGGCCGAGACAACGGAAATTGTGATGCATGGAGAAGAACTGCAAGGCTTGCCAACGGATAAGTCCAATCTTGTGTATGAAGTGGCTGCCGGCCTGTTTGAACGGGCCGGTCTGCCCACACCGGAGCTTGCGATTGAAATCGCCACAGAAGCGCCGGTGACACGCGGGCTCGGCAGCAGCGCATCCGCGATTGTCGGCGCTCTGGCAGCGGCGAACCGGCTCGCTGGCGAACCGTTTTCGCGGGATCAACTGTTTGAACAAGCGAGCCGTTTGGAAGGACACCCCGATAATGTCGGGGCTTCTGTTTTCGGCGGCTTTGTGGTGGCAGCGATGCCTGTTGATGAGGATGCGCCGATTCCATATGTCACTTTTGCTGTTCCGAACCAGCTGAAAACGCTGGTCGTCATTCCGGAATACTGGTTGTCGACGGAGAAAGCTCGCGGCGTACTGCCTGACGTATACAGGAAAGCGGATGTTGTATATAATGTAGGGCATAGTAGCCTGCTAGTGGCCGCACTCGCGCAAGGACGATTGGACCTGCTGGCAAGTGCGATGAAGGACCGGATGCATCAGCCGTATCGTTCGCAGCTTGTGCCTGGTCTGGCTGAAATGCTTGACCAAGCGACCGACAACGGCGCTTTGGGAGCAGCACTCAGCGGAGCGGGTCCGACCACGCTGTTTTTCTATGAGACGATGGAGCAGGAGCACAAGCTACGTTCATTTATTGCGGAAGTCATGGCGAAGCATGGCTTGAGCTATCAGCTGATGCTGCTGCCTGTTGACGATCAAGGCGTACAGATCGAGACCGTGTAGACGGGTAACGGATAGGAGTATAGAGAGATGAAAAAACTAGCCTTTTTGGGACCGTTTGGCACCTTCTCACAAGAGGCTGCACGAGCAGTGCCAATCCCTGAGCAGGTGGAGTACCTGCCGCAGGCCAGCATCATCGAGGTGCTGGATGCAGTTTGGAATGATAAAGCAGAGCTTGGTGTCGTTCCGGTGGAGAACTCAATTGAGGGAACGGTGAACTCGACGCTTGACTGGCTGATTCATCAAGTGGATCTGCCAATCTGGGCAGAGATTGCTTTGCCGATTTCACAGCACCTGGTGGTCGCGAAGCGGGAAAAACCGTTGGAGCTGTCGGAAATCACCAAGGTTTTGTCCCATCCGCACGCAATCGCGCAAGTTCACAACTTCATCAAGGAGCATTTGCCGCATGCCGTGGTGGAGACGGTGAACAGTACGGCGCTCGCGGCACGGATTGTGAGCGAGCATCCGGAAGAAACATGGGCCGCGGTGGCTCCACGCCTGACTCCGGAAATATACCCGTTGCAGTTCGCGAAAGAAAACATTGAGGATTTCCCCAATAACTTCACGCGGTTTGCATTGGTGAGCAAGGAGCCTGTTGTATTGCCGCCGTCCTCGATGGAGAAGACGACGATCCTGGTTACTCTTCCCGAGGATTTTCCGGGAGCTCTCTATCAGGTGCTTGCCGCGTTCGCATGGCGTAAGATCAACCTGTCGCGTATCGAATCGCGTCCAACCAAAAAGGGATTGGGCAGCTATCATTTCGTTATCGACATTGAACAGCGGATGGACGATGTGCTGATGCCGGGTGCTTTTGCCGAGATTGAGGCAATTGGCTGTCAGGTTCGTCAGCTGGGAACGTATCCACTGTACACGTATCAGCATAAAGGTGAGCATCAAACCGTATAGACAACAAGCAGAAGGCATTCATCTTGGAGATGGATGCCTTTTTGTGCGCTTTCTTTGAAAAAAATGTATAAAAATGGTGTAAGGATTTTCCGGTTGATGTATCTAAAAGAGAGAAAGGAGGCGAGAGGGATTGGAACAAGAACAGGCTTTGCCAACTCAAGCAGTGCTTCTGCAAACAAAAGAAGCACGGTTTGAACATGCCATGGAAACTCATTTGCTCAAGGTGTATCGTCTCTGCTATTGGTTGGTGAAGGACAAGACTGCTGCAGAAGATATTTGCCAGGACGTTTTTTTGAAGGCGTACAAGCATCTGGATTCGTTCCGGGGTGATTCTAAATTGGAAACGTGGTTGTACCGGATCGCGGTGAACGAAGCCAAACGCTATGTTCGTTCCTGGACGTTCCGTCATTTGCTCTATTTCGCCCAGCCCAAGAGCAGGGAAAGCACCGACATAGAGTCGCAGGTGATCAAAAAAGATGGCGAGGCAAAGGTAGGTAAGCATGTGGACGCGCTCCCCTTCAAATACAGGCAGGTGATTATCCTTCATTACTATGAGGAGCTTGAGGCTGAGGATATCGCAAGCATTCTTGGGATCACGCAGGGCGCTGTCTACACCCGGTTGCATCGGGCCCGGCAACGTTTGAAAACATTCATGCAAAAGGAGGGAGACTGATGGATCTTGATACAATCCTACGACAGGAAGGACAGGCAAAGCGAGCCATGTTTCAACCAGACAAACCTGTCCGAAACAAAATGGAGAGTCAAATTCGAGAGGGAATTCAGCAGAAGAGAACATTCATCAAGCGGGGCAAAATGGCGTGGACTGCGGCGCTTTTGTTGGTGATGTTCACTGTCTCAGCCGGGTATAGGGACGGTGTTCAAATACTGTGGGCAGCTTTGTTTGGTTCTAATGGGCAGGAGGAATTAAAACAGAAGTTGATAACGGAAGAAAGCTTTGTTCCTTTGTTTGAAGCGTATACCGGGTGGGAAATCAACAAGATCGGGCGATCTCCTTATGCAGATGTGTTTCAGACCTCGGACACCTCTTATCGATTGGAGACGGAGAAAGGTGTGCTGCATGTTGTGTTTTTCCCGAACGCTGGAGAAGCGGAGAAAGTGGAGATCGACGAGGACTTTTCCGTGTCGGGTAAGATTACATTCACATTTACAGGAGCGAATGTGAAAAAAGCGATGTCTCCGTTTCACGCGAATGGCCCGACTTACCTATGTGCAAGTAATAATGTATTGATGATCTCAGACAAGCTGAGCATGATCCAAAAACTTCGAGTCATGGTGTATCTGCTAACAGGCTATCAGGATGCTTTCCAAACGTTTTCAATCGATCCGAGCCAGTACGAGTACTGGACATGGGAAACTAAGCTTAAGGAAGACAGCGTCGTAACGGAAAGCGCATTTGAAGAGATCAAAATGATTGAAATGGAACAGGTAACAAAAGATTTGAAAGAAGGGGATGCAATGCCTGGAATTTTTATTCGCAAGGATGGCAACGAAGCACTGTTTGTAAACAAAGCAGCGGATGGAATGAATCGGTTGTATCGATATGAGCGAAAGCATCAGAGCTGGGTGTTCAAGGAGCATGTGAACAAACCAGGCAAGATCGTTCCGCCTCTCCAATAAGTGCGGACAGGTAAGAGATCAATAAAGGTAACGCTGGCTCCTGCCCGGTACCGTATCTGGTACAGACCGGAGCTTTTCTCTTTCAAACCTCAAGGAACGTGCGACACCGTCAGCATCTGCAATCCAAAGATGGGCGATTCACCAAGGGCGCACGGGTGAGCAAAACACCCATGGGTGCATACCATGGTAAGGACTTGAGAGAGAGAGGAGAAGCGTTACGTGAAAATCCATATTGTTCAAAAGGGTGACACGATGTGGAAAATCGCCCGTCGATACGGAGTCGATTTTAAGGAACTGCTTCGTGCCAACAGCCAACTCCAAAATCCTGACCTCATCTATCCGGGGATGAAAATCAAGGTGCCTACGGGGAGAGTACCCGTACGACCAGGAACGGGCCCGGATCACTACGGTGAGTCTTTTCCGCCCGCAAAAGAGAGACCGATGAAAGAAGCTCCCATAAAAGAAATGCCGATTGCTCCTGAAGAGGAAATGCCCTCGATCCCTCCTAGCGTCGAAACGCGACCACAGGAAACACCCATCCAAATTCAGGAGGCACCGCCAGCACCGCAGCCAATTGCACCACCGCCTGTCGCACCGACACCGCCTGCTGCCGCACCAACACCACCGCCTGTCGCACCGACACCACCACCTGCTGCACCGATACCGCCAGCACCGATCTTCCAGGCACCACCGATTATTCAAGCACCGCCAATCATTCAGGTACCGCCGATGCCACCCAAGGCAGAGCAGCCGAAGCCGTCAAGGCCGATACCGACACCACAAAAACCGGTAAAACCGTATGTGCCGCAACCGTCGCCTCGACCAATGATGCCACCAATGATGCAAATGCCACAAATCCAGATGCGTCCGCAAATGCCGCTAATGCCGCAAATGCCGCTAATGCCGAACATCATGCCACAGATGCCAAGAATGATGCCACAAATGCCAAGAATGATGCCACAAATGCCAAGAATGATGCCAAATTGTCCACCTTGTCACGCCCGGCGGCAGCGGATGATGCCGATGGAGCCGATTTGTCCACCTGCCTTGATGCCGAAAGAAGAAAAATACGAATCGTCTGTTGAACAATCATCTTCGTGCGAGGAGTCGAGGATGGAGCAAGAAACGAGCAGCATGTATGGCTATGAGCATCACTCGCGCCATACACACCCGGCTATGCCACGAATGGGACAACAAATGCCTTACATGCGCGGGCTTCCAGGATATTATCCACCCCGGAGTTACATGAACAGCTCCGTGTACCCTTCCCCTCATCATACGTCCCCGATGCCGAGACGGGAAGTCTGGCCAAGTTGGGATCACGGATTTGAAGAATCCTCTTCCCAAACCTGTTCGGATTAAATAAACACCTATGGATGAAGGACTGTTTCCTTCTCTTGAAAAAGCGTTTGGCTGTCATGTACTTGGGGTGAAACCGCGCAGAAATGTGTATTTTGTCAGAACCAACCGAGGCATGTGGGTGGTGAAAGGATATCGCGAGCAGGAGAAGGCAGAGTGGGTGACGAATCTGTCGCATCTGCTGCGAGAACGAGGCTTTTATCACACGGTACATTATGTAAGCGACCGACAGGGGAATACCATTCATTCCCACAATGGAAAATCGTACACCGTGATGAAGGCGATTCAGGGGCGGGAAGCAAACAATTCCTCTCTCTATGATGTAAAACGGTCAGCAACCGCTCTGGCACGTTTTCACCAGGCCGCACAAGGGTTTCCAGCGCCTGAAGGGATAAGCACCTTCAAGCCGTCCATTCTGGAGAAGTGGGAAGTCAGACTGGGGCAATTCGAGAAAATTCTTGAAAAGGTCAACAACCAGCAGCAGCAAAATCGGTTTGTCCACACGATTCGCGCCATGGCCAA
>JBLNEJ010000204.1:0-2855 GCA_050262535.1 Clostridia bacterium | reverse complement strand
GTCAAGGACAACCGGATTGTTGCAACCGGCTATAACGGCTCGATTCACGGCCACCCCCACTGCACGGATGTAGGCTGTCTACTAAAAGAAGGACGATGTATTCGAACGCTGCACGCCGAGGAAAATGCGATTTTGCATGCCAGACGGGATGATTTGGTCGGGGCAACCGCCTATGTGACGCATGAACCTTGTGAGAACTGTACGAAACGACTGAATCAGGCAGGCGTAGTCCGAGTTGTTTTTCGCCACGCTTACAAGAGCGAATTCAATCATCACTTTATAGAACCGATGGAGTGGATTCAGTTTACATAATCACAAGCAACGTCCGTCATTCCTAAAAACGGGCGTTTCTCATTTTCTGACAGGTGCTCGTTTGTTTGCACCGCAAAGTGCTTCATGATAGATTTAACAATAGATTCATTTGCGAGAGGAAGAGTCAAAATTTATGTGTGGTATCGTATCGCTTTATAACAAGCGTCAACAACCAGCTTCTTCGGAAACGATTTCGGCCATGACCCGGATGATTCTGCACCGCGGTCCAGATGATGACGGATTTCATATAGAGGAAAATATTGCATTGGGCTTTCGTCGCCTGAGCATTATTGACGTATCCGGCGGCCATCAGCCGTTGTTTAACGAAGCCCGCGACATGTGGATTATCGGGAACGGTGAAATCTATAACTACAAAGAGCTCCAGAGCTGGCTGAAGGATCGCGGTCACCAATTCCATACAGACTCCGATATCGAAACAATCCTGCATTTGTATGAAGAGGTAGGATTCGATGCTCCCAAGCATTTGCGCGGCATGTTCGGCTTTACCGTGTGGGATTCCCGTCGCAAGATCATGTTTGGCGCGCGCGATCATTTCGGCATCAAGCCGCTCTATTATACGGAAACCACCGACTCCTTCGGAGTTGCCAGTGAAATCAAAAGCTTGCTCGAGCTGCCCGGTGTGAAACGGGAAGTAAATCGCACAGGCTTCTACCATTATTTGACGTTCCAATACGTGCCTGATCCCGAGACGATGTATGAGGGTATCTATCGAGTGCCGCCTGCGCACTATTTTGTTATTCAAAACGATCAAATTTCACTTACTCGCTATTGGGACGTTCAGTTTGCGCCGGATGAGAGCAAACCGTTTTCGTATTTTGTAGAGGGGACACGCGCTGCCATGCTTGAATCGGTTGACAAGCATCGGATCAGTGAAGTTTCCCGTGGCGCCTTTCTTTCAAGCGGTGTCGATTCCAGCAGTATCGTCGGGATGCTTCGCACCTTCGAGCCTGTCAAAACGTTCTCCGTAGGTTCCGATATCCCCGGCTACAGCGAGCTGGAGTATGCTCGCCGTACTGCGCAATATTTGGGCTCGGAACACTATGAAACTGTCATTTCTGCTGAACGCTACATGCAGGAGCTGCCGCGTTTGATCTGGCATCAGGACGAACCGGTTGCGGACCCGTCGGCAATCCTGCTCTATTTCGTCGCAGAGCTGGCAAGCCAGCATGTTACGGTGGTGCTTTCCGGAGAAGGTGCGGATGAGTTTTTCGGTGGCTACAACATCTACCGCGAACCAAGCTCACTGCGGATGTTTGCCAACATGCCAAGCTGGATGCGCGGCTCAATGCGATCGTTCGCGGAGAAATTGCCGGATTCCGTCAAGGGCAAAAACTTCCTGATTCGCGGGTCCAAAACGGTGGAGGAGCGCTTCTTCGGGAATGCACTGATTTTTAGCGAGGACGTGAAAGCGCAGGTCGTCATGGAAAACCTGAAAAAATCGGCCGATTATCATTCACCGTGGGAAATTACCCACGCGATCTATGAAAAAGCCCAAGCGTATGATGATGTGACCAAAATGCAATATTTGGATATTCATACATGGCTGCGCGGCAATATTTTGATGAAGGCCGACAAAATGACGATGGCGAATTCCCTGGAGCTGCGGGTTCCGTTCATCGATCCGAAGGTGTTTGAGTTCGCTGCGACGATTCCAACCAAGTATAAAATCGCCAATGGTACGACCAAGCACGTGCTGCGTGAAGCGATGAAGGACTTTTTGCCACCGGAAATCAAGACTCGTCCCAAGCTGGGCTTCCCGGTCCCGACCCGCTATTGGCTGAAGCATCAGTTCTACAAGTGGGCGAAGGAATTGATTTTTGAATCAAAGGTTGATCATTTGATCAATAAAGCATACGTCCTGTACATGCTAGACGAGCATCGCGAGGGACATGGCGATTACAGCCGCAAAATCTGGACAATCCTTGTCTTTATGCTGTGGCACCAAATCTTTATCGAGCAGCAGCATTCTTTTGACCCTTATGTCAGTCCAGCGGTGGAGCTCCGTCGCAAAAACAGTGCCTCACTGACACATATTGGGTAATCCATTATACGATTGAGAAAACCTTTCCACATGCTTTCGGGCAATTGGAAAGGTTTTTTTGCGCCTGCCTCTGTCTTTTTGTAGGCTGGTGCTACGAAAAGAAAAAGGTGGGATCATAATGTTGATGGAGATTTGGGATCGATACCGTCGGCTGATACTTGTCGCTGCGGCACTGGTTTTTGCTGGAATCAGCTTTGCTCTTTATGAATCCACCCGGACCGCAAAACCTGAATTGCCCCTAACACAGCCTGCTTACGCCTATACGATTGAGCAGAACAAGCCTCCTGCATCCAAGCAGTAAGCACCAGCGTCCCCTGCCACCCCGCCCCCGGTTGAAAACCAAGCGACTCAAACAGCCTCTCCTAAGATGCGGACAATGTATATCGACATTAAGGGCCAGGTGAAAAAACCGGGAATTTATCCATTTCTTGAAAACGAACGAATTGCGGATGCGATTGAAAAGGCAGGCGGCTTCCTTCCG
>JBLNEJ010000203.1:0-4002 GCA_050262535.1 Clostridia bacterium | reverse complement strand
TTATCCCAATCTGCTCCACAACAAACGTATTTGGACCTGACGCAGGAGGAGGCAACGAAGCTGGCTGGCTTTTCGGTGAAGCTGCCAGGAACCTTGCCGGCGGGAGATTACTATTTGGCAGGATTCTCGTACGCAACGGCTGACCAGCGTGTCATGTACTCGTTCCACGGCAATGCGGGAAATCCGATCTTCGTGGAAATGTGGAAGGGAGACATCCGTAAAGAGGCAGCTGGCTTAACGAAAACGGCTTTTCTCAAAGGAAAAGCGTACGTTGGAAAAAAGGCGGAGCAGTATGGTGACCTCAATGTCTTCATGTGGGAAGAAGAGGAAGGAGTCATCTACTCGATGGCCAGCGGATTGCCGGCTGATAAGCTTGACATGATCGCCCAATCGATGGGGAAGGGCAATTATGCTGCGATGAAAAAGGCCACTCCGGTGAAAGACTTCAGTACAACAGGTAATCTGACCGTCAAGCAGGCTTCGGAGAGGTTCGGGTATTCCATTAAGCTTCCGTCCTACCCATCGAACGGAAAGCCGGGAAACGTATTCCATTCGCTGTCGGATGGGGAGGAATATGTACTCATCATGTACGAGATTCCCGGGAAGGATGCATTTCTGGACATTGAAATCAAAAAGACAGGGCTGGATGAAGAGTATGAAAAGGTGCCGCTGATTGAGTACCCGTTGCCTAACGCGAAGCCGGTTCCGTTTGAGAACGGCACCGCCTATACCTTTAAATTGAAAGGGTCCAGCTTAGCGAAGCCTGAACTGACGCACTTCAACGGGTTCATGTGGGAAGAAGAAAGGGGAATCGTCTACAAGCTGATCAGCGATCTGCCTCATGATGAACTGATGAAGATCGCGAGCTCCATCAAATAAAGATTTTCTTGCAAAAAAACGGGATGCCCCGAAAGGGAGGCATCCCGTCTGCTGTTATCTGCTTTTTTACAGCTTGCGCAACTTCACGCTGCGAACCGAATGATTGGCCTGCTTCTCCAAAATCAGCTGTGCTCTGCTGCGCGTCGGCAAGATGTTGTTGATCAGGTTCGGGCTGTTGATCTCCTGCCAGATCGATAAAGCGGTTTCAACTGCCTCCGTATCGGAGAGGGCAGCATAGCGATGAAAATACGAATTGGGCTTCTTGAAGGCTGTATTGCGCAGCATCTTGAACCGCTCCACATACCAGCGCTGAATCTCCTCTTCAGGCGCATCAACATAAATGGAAAAGTCGAAGAAATCCGAGACGAACACCTGAGGAATCTCACGGGCATTCTCATCATGGGAAATCTGCAGGACGTTCAAGCCTTCCACGATTAAAATATCAGGGTGACGGATGACCTGCTGTTCATTTGGCAAAATATCGTAGGCAAGATGGGAGTAAACCGGCGCACTGACCTCGGGCAGTCCCGATTTCACCTCGGCCATAAACTGGATAAGCCGACGGATGTCATAGCTTTCCGGAAAGCCCTTCCGTTTCATGATTCCCCGCTCTTCCAACACCCGATTCGGGTAAAGGAAGCCGTCGGTCGTCAGCAAATCCACTTTGGGATGGTTGGGCCAACGCGCTAAAAGCGCTTGCAAAATCCGGGATGTTGTACTTTTCCCGACGGCAACGCTTCCGGCAACACCGATGATGTAGGGAACTTTTTGGCTGCGGTTGCCCAGAAAGGTGCTTGTTGCATTGTACAGCTCCTGCGTTGCGGCGATGTACAAATTCAACAGACGAGAAAGCGGCAAATAGATATCGGAAACCTCTTGCAGCGATACGTCCTCATTCAAGCCGCGCAGGCTGATCAATTCTTCCTCTGACAACGTAAGCGGCGTGGAATCGCGAAGCTGCTTCCATTCTTCACGAGTGAAGGTCGTATATGGCGTAAAGTTGGTATCCACATAAGGGCTCATGGGTGGCTTGCGTCCTTTCCATAAAGGGGATCAAATCACGAACTAGCGTTTCGCCAAAGAAGCATGTAGACGTATTCTCTCAAACAATACTTGATTTTTCAATGTAAAAGTCGGGGGAAAGTGCAAAAGGGCCGTCAACCGATTTGATCAGGTGACAGCCCTTATTTCCGTATTATTTGGCGTGAATCATGACGGTTTTCGTCTTTGCGTCCCACATCACCTGGGCACCCAACGCTTCGCAAGCCTTGCGCAGCGGGATCATGTCATTGTGTCCGAGTGGAAGTGTGATGCTCTTGCCAGCTTTTTTGGCGGTAACTGTTTTCGCAGTCCGGTTGAACTCGACGGTTGCTCCGAGCTTCGACAGCAATTCCTGTGCATTGACCATCACTTTGCCGTGCATATTGACAGGAGCCTGATGGAAGCTTTGCTTTTGGCCATTGATCGCCACCGAAACGCCAGCAGCCATTTGGCCGTGATTCATGTTCATCTGTCCATTTTTCTTCATTTCCGCACGCTTGTCAGCTACTTTTTGGACGAACATCAGGTCCGTTTTCATCGCTTCGAGCTTGTTGTTGTTTTTTACGAACTGGTCAGCATCTGCAGCATTCTGGAAGAAAGCGAAGCCGTAGCGCATCGGGGTGCTGATGTTTGCGGAAACGATTTGAGCCTGATTCACCTCGATCCAGTTCAACGAGTTGTAATCGCGAACCCACATTTTTTGCGGTTCGGCAGACAATGTTTTTTTGTAGTTGAGCATGCAGCCGGAATCGTCAAAGAACAGCGTCTTGCCATCAGCGGTCAGCATTTGCGCAGTGAATTTGCCCATTTCCTGATCGCGTGTGTAGACAACCATCTGGCAGTAGGCACAGCGCGCATCCTTGGTCGGCTCTTGTGGCCCGGCAGTGTTCGCTGCAGCTACATGATTATGGCCTTCATGTGCGCTGACAACTTGAAAGAGACTGAAGCAGAGAATGAGGGAAAAGAACAGAAGCATCGACTTACGTAAATTCATCCGAATGAAACCTCCTTGGAAAATGGTAGCTCTCTGCTCTCTACTTTAGGGACTGCGGGGCTGCTTTCAAATAGCCCGACCGGGTTATTTTCGAAAAGGAATTCTTGAAGATTATGTGAAAAAATTTACAAATAGCCCATGTGAGCTATTCCTTTTCCAAGCGTTTATCAGCAGTATAAGGGAGGAAGCATATGTCTTTTTCGCGGATGGGGGTGCTCGCGTGCGCTGGAAGTATGTCATCGGAGGGGCGTTGCTCAGCTTGCTGCTGCCCATAAACGCGGCATGGTCACAGGAATCGCTGCAAGCGCTGCTGGATCAAGCGGAGCCAGGGGCAACCGTTACGCTGCCTGAAGGGGAGTTTGCGGGACCGCTCGTCATTAACAAACCGCTACAAATCGAGGGAAATGGAAAAACAATACTGAAAGCGGATGCCCAGGGCCCGGTTGTGACGGTAAACGGCAATGGGACGAAGCTGTCAGGCATTCATATCGTTCAGCAGAACAAATCGGAGAAGGCGTCTGCGATCCAGCTTAAGGGAAGCCACCATCTCCTGCAAAACATTGAAATCGATACGAACGGCTCAGGCATTTTGCTGCGAGATGAATCGGACAACAAGCTGCGTGAGCTTGTGATTAGAGGGAGTCGAACGGAAGCCAAGTCCTCGGGTAAAGGCAAGGCCAAGACCCAGCCGAAAGGTAACGGCATCGACCTGTGGCAGTCCCATCGCAACGAAATCAGCCTCAACCACATTCAAAACGTCCAGGACGGCGTTTATATGGAAAAAAGCAATGAAAATCAGCTGACGGGCAATGATATTACCGGATCGCGGTACGGTCTGCATGTCATGTATGCCAAAAACAGCCTGCTGGCAAATAACAACATTCATCACAATACGACCGGTGCGATGGTCATGGAAGCCGAAAACACCGTAATCGATCACAATACGTTTGTGGATCAGCAGACGCACGTTTTTTCACAGGGACTCCTGCTGTTCGACACAACCAAAAGCCGCATTGTGAACAACCGGTTTGAACGGAATCGGGTAGGGGCTTATTTGGAACGGTCGGGAGACAACGAGTGGAAGGCGA
>JBLNEJ010000202.1:0-5390 GCA_050262535.1 Clostridia bacterium | reverse complement strand
GCGGGAATCGTAGGGTACATTAGCGGGCTTCCGTCCTTTATCGAGAAAAAATAACAGAATACGTTCAGCTGTTTGTAAAAAGCAGCCGGGTGGGAGATCATTCTTGCCTGGCTGCTTTTGTTTTTGGCAATGAGACAAACCATCGAGCGAACAATCACTCACTAGCGATTGTGACTGGCAGGCGTCAATCGCTTTTGCCGGGCTTGCTGCTCTAACAGCTGCGCCATGGCCTGCTGTACGCGGCGTGACTCGGTTGTTGCGCAGGAAGCATCAGCCAGGTTCACCTGTTCCTCCGGATCGGCGGTCAGGTTATACAGCTCCCATTCGTCAGGAAGTACACCCGTTGGATCAAAATAGCGCGAGTATTTCCAAAGGGCGACATCTGTTACCGTCTGCAGTGAAGCAATGACCGTTTCGATCTGTTTTGGTGGAATGACAGCATGATAGGGCACGCCAAGCAGGCTTACCTGGTTCAAGCCGCGGGTCGGGTCGTCCGCAGTCATGAAGTAGAGCGGCTCCCACAGGCGGGGTATCGATTGCTTGCCGGCGACCAGGTCGCACAGGTTGCGTCCCGGCAAAGGACGGGTTTCGGTATGGGAGGTACGGAGTGTTTTTTGCAGGGCGATTGGGTCTGCTCCAGCCAGCCCCAGTATTGTCGGCAGCAGATCGATATGGCTTGTCGGAATGTCAAGCTGCTGTGGCTCACGGAACAGTCGCGGGTTATGCACAATGAGCGGCACATGAAGAGCTTCCTGGTAGGCACAATAAAATTTTTGATGCAGGCCACCATGCGCGCCCAGCAATTCACCGTGATCGGAGGTAAAAATCACGATCGTCTCCTCATAAAAGCTGGCTTGCTGCAATTTGTCCAATACACGCAGCATCTGGGTGTCAACGTTTTGCTGAAGCTGATAATAGAGGCGGAAATAGTGCTCCATATCGCTGATCGGTTGAAACGCCAGGGGGTATACGTCCCGATAGCTGCGCTGGCAGCGGGGACGGTCTGCAAGTGTTTCCTGGTAGGTAGGCGGATAAGGAATGCGTGGAATCGATGGCGAGACTGGAAAGCGGAAATGGGGAGAAAGCGCGCTGTAGTCACCATACAATACGATGTCATGCGGATTGACGAATGAGGCAACGATGAGCCAGGGCTGCGGGGAGGAGCCGGAACGGGCGAGCGTCATCCGTTCCTCTTCAAGTAAGTCAAGCAAGCTTGTGACCATGCTGGCGTAGGCTTCATCGCGCCCGGAGATACCGTGCGCTGCGGAAGAACCGGAATCGTGCGGGTTGGGGCCATGCGGTTCAGGGCCGATCCAGCCTTCGAACCCGAATGCGTCCAGCCGATTTGCTTCCAGATAAAGCTTTTCTTTGGCGGGCTGGGGGACTCCGTTCGCATTGTCATAGCTGCTAAAGCTGATCTGTGTGCCGGGGATGAGAATATCGGGACGAGAAATATGCCATTTGCCCTTGTAGAAAGTGCGATAGCCGTACAGACGAAAATAATCACCCAAGGTCGGAACGGTATTGGCATCGAGCCAAAGCATGTCGGGATCAAAGGCACGCTTGGCGGCACCGGGTGTTTGCGTAACACCGTGCAGCGACGGGTATTGGCCCGTAAACAGGCTTGTTCTGCTAGGACAGCAGGCAGACGAAGCGATATAATGCTGTCTGAATTCCAGACCGTGCGAACGAAGCAGCTCATGTGCAGGCAAATTGCTTTTTCTCCAGGCGGCCAGCTCAGCGGTTTCATAGACGGGCGGGTACCGTTCTTCATCTGTCAGGATGATGAGAATGTTCGGTTTTTTCACCATGACCACTCCTTAACGAAAAGGCTTCTTCCTCACTATATGCATGGGCGAAAAGAGAAAGAGCCGTTCTCTCCTGAGGAGAAATACGGCTCAATCCGAATGCCATTATTCAAAAGATGCCCACTTGTATTGGGCATTGCCCATGCCGGAAATGACGACATCCTTCAGCTTCGGACTTTTCACATAGATCGATCCTCTGAAGTAGAACGGAATGACGGGCATGTCATCAATGAACAGCTTTTCAGCTTCCTGCAGAATCGCTTTGCGTTTGGCCGGGTCCTGCTCGGTTGCCGATTTGTTTAGCAGATCGGCGTATGCTTTGCTTTCCCAGTTCGTATGGTTGTTGCCATCCTTCGTTTTGAAAATCTCCAGGAAGTTGATCGGGTCGTTAAAGTCACCCGTCCAGCCCATCCGTGCTACCTGGTAATTGCCCTGCTTGATTCCTTCGTAGTAGGCGTTCCATTCCTGGTTTTCCAGCTTGACGTTGACGCCGAGATTTTTGCTCCACATGTCCTGAACCGCCTGCGCGATTTTGGCCTGCGCGTCATCGGTATTGTAGGACAGCGTGATCGGCGGAAGCTTGTCGATGCTTGCGTAGCCTGCTTCCTTCATGCCCTCTGCGAGCAGCTTTTTCGCTTCTTCCACATCATTGTCCTTGAACAAGCCTTGTTCGTTCTCCGGGAACATCGTAGGCGGGACGATGGCCGTCGCGATCAACTCGCCGCCTTGTGTAATGTTTTGCACGATCGACTTGCGGTCGATTGCTTTCGAAAACGCCTGACGAATTTTTTTGTTGTCAAACGGTTTTTTGGTGGTGTTGAATTCGTACCAGTAGGTTGCTGCTTTCGGTTTGATGAACAATACGCCCTTTTCTTTCAGCTCGGGCATCGCATCGAACGGAATGCTGCTGACGGGCGCTCCCGCCATATCGAGCTCACCGCCTTCGAACATCGACAGCTCGGTATTCGTATCAGTAATCATGTGCATTTCGATCTTGCTCAGTTTGACTGTGTTGGCGTCCCAATAGCTTTCGTTCTTTTCCAGAACAATCTTGTCCTTATGCTTCCACTCTGCCAATTTGAACGGACCGTTGGTAATATAAGCGGGGCCAGCGTCCTTGGACCAGTCGGGGTTGGCCATTGCCGTTTTGCTATGTACCGGATAGTAGGTCGAGAAGGCAGTAAGCTCAAGGAAGAACGGCGTCGGGTTTTCCAGCTTTACCTCAAGAGTTTTGTCGTCTACGACCTTGACGCCCAATTGATCCATAGGCAACTCGCCCTTGAACACCTTTTCCCCGTTCTTCAAGTGATAGAGCATATACGCATATTCCGATCCATTTTTGGGATCAAGCACCCATTTCCAGGCATATTCGAAATCGCCGGCGGTGACCGGATCGCCATTGGACCATTTCGCGTCACGCAAGGTGAACGTATAGGTGGTCAAATCGTCCGAAACCTTGATGTCCTGTGCCATGGCGTTCTCCGGTTTGTCGTCCTTGTTGATCCGTGTCAAGCCTTCAAAAATTTGCAGCAGCACGTTGCTGGAGTAAATGTCGGTGGCTGCGTTCGGGTTGAGGTTGTTCGGTTCAGTAAAGTTGTTTGTGCGAAGCACTTGCTCGGTCGCGGGTGCTGCAGGTTCTTGCGGTGTTGCAGGCTGAGTCGTTGCAGGCTGAGCTGCCGGTTGCGCCTGTTGGTTGTTGGTTTGGGTGCCGCCGCTACACCCTGCAAGCGCCGTTGCGAATCCGACAGTCAGCGCGAGCGTGCTGATCCAGCCTTTTGCATGCTTTGTTTTAGACAAGTGCGATTCCTCCCTTTTTCTGCCGATGCTGCCGTTTGCAGGCAATATTGTGGTAATGAATGCATTATACTGAAAATTCCGTCGCATTACTAGTTTCGATTTGGCTCGGGATGGATGGGGGGATTTGTCGAAAGCGAAAGCGGTAGTTTCATCCTTGTAGGAAAATGGTACCATGAAATACCGATGGCTTTCCTGTATGTTTATTCTCAGATAATCAACAGAAACGGCTACTACAACCATCACCGGAACGGAAAGGATGCTCATTGTATGAAAGCATGGATTGTTGCAGGGCTTGCCCTGTTGCTTTTGCTCCCGGTAAGTACAGGCTGGGCGATTGGAACGAAGACAGTCACCATACAGCTGTCTTCTGGCAAAAAATCAGTCAGCTACGTATCGTTCCATCCATCAGAGCCGCTTGAGCTGCGACCCGCATTGGCGCAAGGAAAGGTCGGGATGACGCAGGAGCTGGCTCAGATTGCTGTGAACAACAAGGCGGTTGCCGCAATTAACGGCACGTTTTTCAACCCGTATGATGAAAACGATCTCCAGCCGATGGGCGGCATTATTATTAACGGGGTACCTCAGCATATTCGCGGCGGCGCCGTTGCGATGGGAATTACCGCAAGCAATGAGCTGATTTTTGCCCCCGGGAATCCTTACAGCGTGCGCGGAACGATCAATAGCGGCACGCAGGAGGAAAAGGAATGGAGTGTGCAATATGTGAACCACCTGCCGACCATGACCGAAACCGTTCTGTTTACCCCTTCTTTTCGCAGCGCGAATTTGTTCATTCCTGGCTATCATTTTGTCGTAATCACAGCTGGGAAGGTGAGCGGTTTTTCAAAGGAAAAGGCGGTGATTCCGTCGAACGGCTTTGTCATTGCACGCGGTGGCGGAACTACCGGCGAGGGGGCGTTTCGTGTTGGCGATTCCGTATCCTACGAATTGACGGCGAGCGAAGCTTTCAAGCAAGCTGTCCACATGATTAGCGTCGGACCCCGTCTGATTGCTGCGGGCAAAGCAGCCGTGGACACGTCGACGTTTACCGAAGCAAAAATTACCACGCAAAAAGCACAACGCAGCTTTATCGGCTGCAAAGCGGACAAGACGATTATGATGGGTACGGTCGGTAATGTGACAATGCAGGAGCTGACCGAATTGGGACTGAAGCTTGGGTTGACGGAAGCAATGGCGCTCGATGGAGGTGCTTCCTCAGGACTCTTCTATAATGGAAAATATGTGACAAAGGCTGGACGGAACCTGAGCAATGCGTTGGTGGTGGTGAAGAAAGCGCCGCCAGCAAAGCCTGCCGCTCCGCCGGCACCGCCAGTGAAAAAATAATGAGAATCCCCGGAGCGGCTCAGGCCGAATCCGGGGATTTGTGCATAGTGGCCCTCCAAAACAGTCATAGTTGCCGCCCCTCGCCAATACAGTAGTAAAAAAGACAACCCGTCTCACGCCAATCAAGCTGACCATTGGCGAAAAGGAGCGATGCAAACATGCTGCATATCGTTGCCTGTATCAAACAGGTGCCCGATACCAAAATCATCAAAATGAATCCGAAAACGAACACGATGGACCGTTCCAGCGCGCCCGCCATCTTGAATCCGTATGATGCCCACGCCGTTGCAGAAGCAGTGAACCTGAAGCAGCGGTACGGGGGAATCGTTTCTGTCGTGACGATGGGGCCGCCGCCAGCAGTCAAAGCGATCAAAAAGTGTATCGAGATCGGAGCGGACGAGGGCTATATGATCTCAGACCGTGCTTTTGCAGGAGCGGACACGC
>JBLNEJ010000201.1:0-4165 GCA_050262535.1 Clostridia bacterium | reverse complement strand
CATGTACGCCGATGTCCGCACCTGGATCAAGCAGGGTTGGATCGATTATGTCATCCCGCAAATTTACTGGAGCCTTTCCTTTTCGCCAGCGCAATATGACAAGCTGGTTGCCTGGTGGGCGAACGAAGTGAACGGCACCGGCGTGAAGCTCTACATCGGTCACTCGCCGTACAAGCTGGGATCGAAAGAAGCAGGCTGGCACACCGCCCAGGAAATTATCGACCAGCTTCAATACAATACCCTTCATCCAGAGGTGATGGGCGATGCGTTCTTCAGCGCCAAGGATTTGCGCAAAAATCCACTCGGCCTGCTGGAGGCGCTGCGCAGCTACTACGGAATGTAAATCGAACATAGAACCAGATCAGGACGCGGAAGGTTGCTTTCGCGTCTTCTTGTGCAGGGTCTATTCACAGTCATTGCCGGAAAAACCAGTGTCTTCTTTAGCTTTTCTTTAGAATCGTCTGCTATAGTAGTCGATAAAAAGCCGATGAATATCGTCTGAAAAATGGGGATCGATACCGATGAGAATTTTGATTGTCGATGATGATAAGGAAATCGTCGAGCTGCTTGCCATCTATCTAGCAAATGAAGGCTACGAGATCGAACGGGCCTATGACGGCCAAGCGGCACTGGACAAGCTCTCGCTCAAAGAATACGACCTGGTCATTCTGGATGTGATGATGCCTCATCTGGACGGCATTGAAGTAACCAAACGCATCCGAAAAGAATCGCAAATCCCGATTCTGATGGCCAGTGCCAAAACGAACGATATGGATAAAATCATGGGGCTGATGACAGGAGCAGATGATTACGTCACCAAGCCGTTCAATCCTCTTGAAATTGTTGCACGCGTCAAATCGTTGCTGCGCCGGGCCCAATACAGCCAATCCCGGCAAAAGCTGGAGGGCATCATCGAGGTCGGGCCGCTGGTCATCGACAAACAGAGCCATACCGTCCAAACCAAGGAAGGTACGCCCATCAAGCTGACGGCCATTGAGTTTTCCATTCTGTTTCTGTTGGCCAGTCATCCGAATCGTGTGTACAGCTCCGAAGAAATCTTTGAACGCGTATGGGACCTGGATCAGTACGTCTCACACAAAACCGTGATGGTGCATATCAGCAACCTGCGCGAGAAGCTGGAGAAGTCGACCAAAGGCGAGAAGGTCATCCAGACGGTCTGGGGGGTCGGGTACAAAATTGAAGCTTAATTTCAAAGACCTGGTCAAGATTTCGCTCGATGTTTTCTTTACCCTGCTGTTTTGTGTCATTATCTATCAAGCGCTGGTCATTATCGTGAACCGCTATCTGTACAGCATCCCGGATCTGAATGATTACGTCTGGATCGTCCGGCGGGCAATCGGCCTGACCTCCTTCAAAATCCCGTTCATTCTTTTGCTGGTGTCGCTGTTTACGGCAGTTGCTGTCATTCGCGTCAAAAAATTTCTGGAGCAAAAGCAAATGAACTTCATCATTTCCGAGCTTCACTTCATTGCCCAAGGCCATTACGACCACCAGATTTCGATTCGGCCAAAAGGGTATCTGGGGCAAGTGGTAGACAGCATCCATGCCCTCGTCAAAAGCACGACCGACGCCATGGAGGAAGAGCGTCGCCTGGAGCAATCGAAGGACGAGCTGGTGACGAACGTTTCGCATGACTTACGAACTCCGCTCACCTCCATCATCGGGTATCTTGGACTGATCGAGGAAGGCAAGTACCAGAACGAAAGCCAATTGCGGCAATACACGCACGTCGCTTACGAAAAAGCAAAGCAGATGAATCTGCTGGTGACCGATTTGTTTGAATACACCAAGGTTCGCAACCGGGGTGCTCATTTGAACATTTCCCGCTTTGATCTGGCGGAGCTGATTGAACAGGTAGCAGTCGGGTTTCGCATATCGGCACAGGAGGCGAATCTTGAATTGCAGGTAGAGACGCCCCGGCAAAGAGTGGAGATGCACGGCGATACAGAGAAGCTGGTACGAGTACTGGAAAACTTGTTGTCCAATGCAATCAAGTATGGAAACAAAGGGACCCATATCGTAATTCGTGTGGAAACCGA
Organism: Clostridia bacterium; assembly: GCA_050262535.1. Lineage (GTDB taxonomy): Bacteria > Bacillota > Bacilli > Brevibacillales > Brevibacillaceae > Brevibacillus_D. Next base: position 2,105 of record JBLNEJ010000201.1, on the reverse strand, counting down.
CCCGGCAGGTGCTGCTTTTTCCGTATCCAATAACGGCAGTCCAATCCCGAAGGAGTCTTTGCCCAATCTGTTCGAACGCTTTTACCGGGTCGATGCCTCCCGCTCCAAGGAGACGGGTGGCTCTGGCCTAGGGCTTGCCATCGCCAAAAGCATTGTCGATCTCCACCACGGCACCATCTCCGCCACCAGCACTTCGGAATGGACAACCTTTACGGTCTGGTTGCCCCATTCGTCTTTTGCTTCTTAGGTTTTTCTTTACTCTTTCTTTACCTTTCATTTGAAAATCCTTTAATCCAAAAGCCTATCCTTATCAACGTTACGTGTAAAACAACGCTGAAAGGACGGCTTTTTATATGAACAGACGGTTGATTGTGATCTTGATTATTATCGGGCTGCTCCTTATCTCCCGAACCGATCAGGCTGAGCAAGCATTTACAGGCGGTGATCTGCTCTTCAAAATCCAATCCTTGTTCGAGCCCAATGTGGCCGCGAAGGCGGCAATCGTCATTGATGAGAAGACAGGCAAGGTGCTGTATGCCAAAAACGCCGATACAACCTATCCGGTCGCAAGCATGTCCAAAATGATGACGGAATACCTCCTGTTGGAAGCAGTCAAAGAAAAACGGGCATCCTGGTCAGACATGGTTCCCATCTCACCGAATGCGGAAAAAGCCGAAGGGGCAAGAGTGCATCTGGTAGCCGGACAGACTTATCCGTTAAAAGATCTGTACTACGCCATGGCGGTCGGGTCTGCGAACAACGCGGCTGTCGCAATCGGTGAATATTTGGCCGGGAGCACGACCGCATTTGCCAAGCTGATGAACCAAAAGGCGGTTCAGATGAAGCTGCGCTCCACCCATTTTGTCAATGCGACCGGCCTTGATGACCTGTACGGGCAAAACCAGATGTCGGCCCGCGATGTCAGCATTCTCGCCCGCCATTTGATCACGGACTTCCCGGAAATCATCTCCTTATCGAAACAGCCCTCCGTGACCCTATCCTCCACCGGAGAAGCGGTAGCCAATACAAATGAAATGATTGCATCCGAAAATGAGCGGATGCTGGTTGAAGGGCTGGATGGACTCAAAACAGGGTTCACCGATCAGTCCGGCTATTGCTTTACTGGAACAGCCGAGCAAGGAGGGAAACGGTTGATTTCCGTTGTGATGGGGGCCGAGACCAAGACAGACCGCTTTACGGAGACGAAAACACTGATGGATGTCGGGTTTACTACATGGTAACGATGATTGCACGCTTGTTTCGCACCGTCCTCCTGTTTTTGGTCTTTCTCATTTATTTCTATTTGCTGGTGAAGGTCATCCTGTTCAAATTCAGCGGCTTCGAGCCTCACTATGTGAGTACCCAATTTTTCAATTGCCTGCGTCAGCCCGAGATCCTTTGGGATCGCCTGCAAGCCCGCGGAAATTTGATCCCGTTTCATGAGATTGCAAACAACCTTGTTCATATCTTCCTTGAGTTTAACCTGCTAAGTCTGATCAATTTTTTCGGCAATATCGTCGCCTTTGTCCCGTTAGGATTCTTGCTTCCACTCTTGTCCCGCACAAAGCCCATCCACATTGGAACCGTTGCGCTTATCTCGTTTCTGGTCAGCCTAGGCTTTGAACTGACGCAGCTGGTGCTATCAATCGGTACGTTTGATGTAGATGATTTGTTGTTAAATACGTCTGGCGGCGCAGCAGGTTTTCTGCTGCTCAAGCTGGTGCGTTTCATGATGAGGACGGGTTGGCACAAGCAGCAAATGTCCCAACTCCAAGGACAGAAGCTGTAGACATTTTATCGAGCCTCGTAGTCCCGCTTTGGGGAATTGCAAGGCTCTTTTTCTTTGTGTAAACGGTTATACACACCACAAATAAGACAAACTGTATCAAGAATGTCTGGTAACTTTATACTTGTACTTGAAGGTGACGTAACGTAAAGATTTATACTGGCAGTAATTCCATCTGAAGGAGGTATTTCGTTGAACCGCGTTCAAGGCTAAGTAGCTGTTGTGACAGGAGGTGCTTCCGGGATCGGACTTGCCTCCGCTACGCTCATGGCGAAGGAAGGCGCAAAGGTATTGATCGCCGATTACAACCTAGAAGCGG
>JBLNEJ010000200.1:0-4927 GCA_050262535.1 Clostridia bacterium | reverse complement strand
TTTAAGGGGCGCTCTCTATTTACAAATTATAGCAGGATTCATCAAATTCCTGTCGAAACTGTAATCGCTAAAGGGAGGTGATTACTATATTCGAACAACTCGAACCCACTTTTTTGAAATTTAGCGGAGTTCTCTTACTAGAGGTAGGCGTTTTTGCTGCATCTATATGGCTCGGACTCAAAGTTAAAAATTTCATCAAAGAACTATTTTAGCGAATGGTCGCCGGACTTCGGCGGCTTTTTGCGTTATATCGTCCGGTACAATTCCTCCGTGATCTCCTCCGCCCCCACCGTTTCAGTAGCGCCACGCGATCCGTCGTATTCGATCTCGTACGCCTCTCCACCTCTGTATACGTGTACGACCGTCCTGCCCGTCATGACTGCGTCATGTCCATCGCGAACACCTCCGTTATGTAGTACGCATGGAGACGGCTGTGGTTTCGGTGCGTACGTCCAGGTTCCGTCGACCTCGTTAATCCGGACCTTGCGGCGGACGGGATCGACGGAGCCCACGACGCCAGTAACGGACAATTCCTCGCCTAGTTCACGCTCGCTTACGCTTTTAACCGGGCGCCAATATCGGACGGTTAGCGGGATGTTGTGCGGAATTTACAAATTACGGTAGGATTCACTAATTTTTTGTCGAATATTACGGACAAGGAGGAGGTGAATTACTGTGGCAAAAACGTATAGAGTTGAGAAAATTAACCCACTTTTTGACCCTGGTCCAAATGCAGAGTTTGAGGAGCGCCTAAATAAGTGGTGTATGGAAGGCTGGGAGTTGCATAGCATAATCCCACAAAATGACGAAACCGGAACTTACTCAAATACTGTAATCCTAGTATTTGACGATAAGAATACGTAATCAAAACGAAGGACGTCGGTATCATACCGGTGTTATTCTTTTGCCCACGTTCGTATCTGTTCGCACTCAGCGTACTCGCCGGACTCCAGCGGTCTCGTCAATTCCTATCGCGAGAAGAGATGAACGGACTTGCTTCCGATAACCACCGCGCTATATACTGTTCTGAAGCGAATGCATACGTAATGAGACGGAGCGGTCTCGTAAAAACATACCGAGCGGACTCGATATTTTTCGTTTGAGACCGTTCCATTCCCGAAAATCAAAAACCGCCATACCACGTTGGCCTTGCGCTTCACCAACCGTTGATATGACGGGCTATTTACGTGTTATGGCGGAGGGAGCAGGATTCGAACCCGCGTGAGCTTTCACTCTAACGGTTTTCAAGACCGCCCCGTTATGACCACTTCGGTATCCCTCCGTATGTTTCTCACAAGTGTTAATATAGCATATGTCCCAATTAAAATGCAAGCACTTTTTTATGGATATCGTAACATTTCAATCTCGCCCAAGGCATATCGGGCAAATGCTTCTGCTTCGATGTCCGATGCAGCAAATTTCTCCGATTCCCCTCGCTGGAAAGCCAGTGCAGCTCGTATCGTCTTCCGATGCACTTCTGGCAAATGCTGAATGCCCCACTTCCCCGCTTCATCCTTGGAGCAAATCACGCCCTTTCTCATGTACCAGATAACCCGACACAGATTCAAAATGAAATAGACGGGCTTTTCCTGGATATCCCGTTGTACATCCACGATATCTGATCGTATCGCTTTTTCAAACTCTTCTCGCGGTACAACGGGGATAATCTCATCAATCGGTACACCAGCCAGACAACATCCTCGCTGCTTGAGTACTGTCAAATGTGCGGCCAAATCAGGATCGTTCCCCTTCGGCCACTGCCCTTGCAAAATACGCTCACGCCAGTGCTCGCTGTAATGCAGCTCAAACGGCAGCGGATACGCTTGCTGACAGAGTGCTTTTTGTGTGACAATGTGCAGCTCGAGTGGACTTGGGTGGTTGGAACGGCGCAACAATTCATCCATAATCGCATCTTGCACATCGTGGCCCAATGGATCGCGACAGACGACCAGCAAATCGATGTCACTGTGCTCCGGATAAAAGCTGCGCATCGCCATCGAACCATGTACATACATCCCGACAAGCTGCTTGCCCAGCAATGTACGAAAAACACGCACCAGCTGTTCGATTTGCACCCGCTGTGCTTGGGGGAGATCCGGCCATCCGGTTCCTCTCATTCATCTTCCCTCTTTCTTTCGTAAACGCTGTGTGCTTGCGACCATTCCGTAAGCTCGTGCGAAGCTCCCACCGTTCTCCCTTTACTATACAACAAATTCTCTATCACGGCTTCCCGTGTAAACAAGCAATAAAAAACGCGGGAGCCACTCGCTACCCGCGTTGTCAACAATCCAATCTTATTGCTCGAACCCGCACCATTCCAACAGCGCTAGCGCATATACAGCGGCACATTCAAAAATGGCATCAAGCTCAATATATTCATTCGGATAATGGGCCACAGCGGTAACGCCTGGTCCGAACACGATTGCAGGGGTATCCGCTAGCTTGGTCAACAGACCGCCGTCCGTTCCCCATGGCGAGGCTTCGATCACTGGTTTTTCGCCCTTGACCGTCTCAAACGTCTCAAGCAGAATCTGCATCAACGGATGGTCCTCTTCCACCGCACCCGGCACCCAACGAGCGCCGAACCACTCCAGCTCAACCGGATGGTCGGCAAACCACGGGTCTGCCTTTGCCAACTCAGCGAGAGCCGCTTCCATTTCCCGTTTCGCGTCTTCCATTTCCTCGCCAGGAGCAACCCCCATCCGGCCTTCCAGCTTCACCAGATCGGCGACAGATGATGGCCACTTGCCACCCTCGATCACGCCGATATTGATCGGGATCGGAATGGGCAGCTTGGCATACAGCGGATCGGTAATGCGGTCGTTGCGGCGTTTTTCCAACGCGGCAATCGCTTGGATGACGAACAAGCTTTTTTCAATCGCACTTACTCCTTCATAGCGAGTGCCGCCATGAGCCGAGCGCCCCTTCACCTGCAGACGGAACCACATCGAGCCTTGCTGCTTGGGGAAAATTTTCATCTGACTCGGCTCCGGGACGAGCGCTGCATCGGCCGTGTAGCCTCGCAAAATGGTCGCGAGCGTGCCCGCACCGCCGCTCTCTTCCTCGACAACGCTCTCAAAAATGACGTCGCCCTTCAGCTTCACGTCAAGCTGCTGCAACGCTTCCACTGCGATCAGGGCTGCCAGATTGCCGCCTTTCATGTCGGTTGAACCGCGGCCGTACAATTTGCCATCGATCACATCACCGCTGAAGGCATCGCGGTCCCACTGCTTCAAATCTCCTGCCGGAACAACGTCCACATGCCCGTTCAGGATAATAGAACGGCCACCTCCGGATCCTTTCAGCACCCCCACGACGTTCGGGCTTCCCTCGAACTGCGTACGTGGCGAAACGAAATAGGGATGGGACAGCAGCTCTTCGCCGCCCATGACCCATGTATCGACCGTAAAGCCCATCTCCGTCAGCTTCTTGGCCACCAGCTCCTGTACAGATGCCTCCTCGCCCTGCACACTGGCCTCGCGCACCCAGCTTTGCAGAAGGGCAACCGATTGTTCACGATTTTTCTCCAGCTGCTGCCAAATCTTCTCTTTCCAACCTGCCAAATCCGCTTTTGCCATAACGAAACTCCCCCAAATCCGTTATTGGAACACGCCTACATCCCCGTCGATTTTTAGCTCCGCCTCTGTTGCCCCGATGACGTCTGCCACACTGTACGGATACATCACCTCAAGCAGGTACAAGCCGTCCTGACGAACCTCCATAACTGCCATGTCCGTAATAATCATATGTGCCGCATTGCGCGCCGTCAGTGGCAGCGAGCATTCGCGGACGATTTTGGAGCGACCGTTCTTGTCCAGATGCGTGGTCAACACCATGACGCGCTTCGCTTTTTGCGCCAGCTCCATCGCGCCGCCCATTCCTGGCACGCGTTTTCCGGGAACGATCCAGTTGGCAATGTCACCTGACTGGCTTACTTCCAGCACCCCGAGAATGGTCATATCGAGCAGACCGCGGCGAATAATGCCGAATGCGGTCGCACTGTCAAAAAACGATGCGCCTGTCGCCAGCGTCACAGGAAAGCCGCCTGCGTTGCACAGCATGGCGTTTTCTTCCCCCTTTGCTGGACTTGGTCCCGTACCGAGAATACCGTTCTCGGCATGGAACATGACGCGCTTGTCAGCCGGGATAAAATCGGCAACCAGCGTCGGAATGCCGATCCCCAGGTTGATGATCATCCCGTCAGCGACTTCCTGTGCCGCACGACGCGCGATCCGTTCGCGATAGCTTTCCTGTTCTTTTACTTCTCCCACGCCCATGTCCAATTCACCCCTTTGCTTTGCACGATCATGTTGACGAACACACCCGACGTTACGATTTCTTCCGGATTCAGTTCTCCTGTCTCCACGATCTCATCTGCCTCAACAATCGTAATCGTTCCTGCCATAGCCACCAGCGGATTAAAATTGCGCGCACTGGTGTCGTAGACCAGATTGCCGTAACGGTCTGCCTTCTTCGCATGGACAATCGCTACCTCGGCAGTAAGCGGAGTTTCCAGCAAAAACTGCTTGTCGCCTACCTGTACGATCTGCTTGCCTTTTTCCGCGATTGTGCCCATTCCGATGTCAGACAAAATTCCGCCCAAGCCAACACCGCCGGCACGAACCCGCTCTGCCAAAATGCCTTGCGGGCAAAATTCCACTTCCAGCTCGCCAGCAGTCATCTGTGCCCCAGCGTTCGGGTTGGAGCCGATGTGGGACGCAATGACTTTTTTCACCCGTTTCTCGGTTATGAGCTTACCCACTCCGATATGCGGGAAGGCGGTATCATTGGAGATCAGGGTGATTTCCTTCACTCCTTTGTCCAAAATCCCCTGTATGAGGGTCGGCGGGTTTCCGACACCGCCGAAGCCGCCCGTCATCAAGGTCATACCATCGTGAAAATGCGTAAGCGCCTCTTCAATAGAAAC
>JBLNEJ010000199.1:0-3542 GCA_050262535.1 Clostridia bacterium | reverse complement strand
TCTCCCTCGAACCATCTCCGCCGCTAAAACCTACATTTGCATACACTTTTACAGCATTCATCTGAGATCCAAGTAACGAGCAGATGATGGCGAAACACAGCATCACCATTAGACTGAACGTACCTTTTTTACCAACTGTTATTGTGCCTTGCCCCATATGTTTGGTTCACTCCTGATTCATGATTTTGCATTACCCTTGACCTTAGCTTCGGTGAGCCCGAATCTATCGATCGACTCATCCACCGCCTGGTTTTTTCTGGGTATTTTCGAGTAGTTTCACGTTTGGCAATGTCTTGTCCTCCCCCCATATAGCCTCTTAGTCCTACTATAAGCATCTTTCGACAAAAAAAAATTCCCCAAATGGGGAATAGGAGGGGGGTATATGGTTACAGCAAATTCAGTTCTTTTGCGGATTTTACCGCTTGTAATCGGCTATTTACTTCAAGCTTATGATAAATATTTTTGATGTGTTTTTTTACGGTTTCACTGCTCACCTTTAGGAGCTCGGCAATTTCCTGGTTCTTGAACCCTTGCTCGATCAATCGCAATATATTGATCTCTTGTTCTGTCAAAAGAGTGGGGAGAACCCTCGCCCCCTCCAAATGGACATTCATCCTGTGCAGCAGCTTTTTCACGTAAAGCAGAGATACGGGCAACGATTGGCGAATAAAGCCGGTCTGTCTGTTGCGTAAATAGTGTACGAACAGATTCGCGAGATCCTTCCCTTCATCGGTAAAGCTACGGATATATCCTTGTGGCTCCGCCAAGTGCAGCGCGCGCTCCAGCCTGATCAGCGCTTCCACTTCTTTCCCCTGCCGATAAAACGAAATACTTTGTAAAATCAAAATCTTGATTTTATCTCTTAGCCAATCCTTTTCATTAACAAGCTGAAATAATCGTTCCAGCAGATGCAAGGCATGCTCGGTTTGTCCGATTTCCATTAAGGCCCTGGCCAAAATATAATATTCTCTGTAGCGAAGCGGGATGGGGTCCGTATGCTTGAATCCGCACGATTCCACCCACGCAATTACCTCATCGATCAACCCGCCGTGTATGGAGAGATTCGCCTTTTCTGCAGCCAATCTTCTGACAAACAGTTGTTTTTCCGGCGTATCCAGCTTCTCCTCTACTTGTTCCAGCAAAGCAAACGCATGCTCGTTATCGCCTTTCATTAGACTCATGAATGCCAGCTTGATGGTCGCTCGAAAATAGATTCGTAAAAAGGGCTGCCACTGTCTGTCATGAAGGATGAGGTTCACATAAAACTCCGCTTCCTCCGTTCGGCCCCACTCATATAAAACCTCACAATAAGTAAGATAAGCATAACCCAAATAGGGGTAGTGATCCTTTGTCTTCCAGATGTTTATGCACTTCAGCATCAATTCCTCGGCGTCATGCAGATCATGGAAGAAGACAAGCAAATTCTCGAAACCGAGACCGTTGAGCGTATTTCCTGCTATCATCTGCAACGGGATTCCCTGGGGTTCATGCTGTTCGAACAATTCCACGTAACGGATCGCTCGCGGAACGTCTCTACGATAGACCGCTATTTCCGCGGAGAGAAAATAAAAAGTACCGTTCCACGGTTTCCAGTCCGGTTCGGATAGTTGAGCTTCCACATCTCTGAGCTTGGATTCCGCCCAGTTGACATTTCCCGCTTCCGCCATGATTTTAATATGGAGAAATTGGATGGCCGGTTTCTTCGACAGGACCGACTCCGGCAGAACCTCTAGCCAACTCTTAAGCGAACTCCGATTGTCCTGAAAGTCCGACAGCCGTTTTTCGATCAACGCTGCTGCCTCGAAATGGTGTTCACCGATCAGCAAATGTTCTACCGCTTCTTCCGGAAAGCCATGTTGTTCCAGCCAGCGAGCCGCATTCTCATGCGTTTTCGCCCAACGATCAGGATGCTTGCGGTGGAACTGCTGCTGTAAAAAGTCGGCAAACAAATGATGATAGCGAAACCATTCGCCTTGCTCGTCCAGTCGGATGATGAACAAATTGATCCGTTCCAATCCCTCGAGCTGCTCCTGACCGTTTGCCTGTCCGGTGATCGCCTCGCATAGCGAACGGTTCATACGGGTCAGGATCGATGTGTGCAACAAAAAGTGGCGTACCTCTTCGGATTGCCGCTCAAGAAGTTCCTCCAGCAAATATTGGGCAATGCTCCGTTGCTGACCGCTGAAATCCCGAATATACGCTGAGGGATCATCACTTCTTTTCAGAGCGAGCGCAGCGAGATGCAATCCGCTTACCCAGCCCTCGGTGCGGCGAACAAGCTTGGCTGCTTCCTCATTCGAAAGCAATAAGCTCATGCCATCGCGAAAAAAACGAATGCCCTCCTCCAATTGAAACCGCAGGTCCGCAACCACAATTTTGTGCAGGTTTCCTTTGGCATGCAGTCTTGCCGCAGGAAAGGGGAGCTCGAAGCGGCTTGCGATGTAAATATGGATATGAACGGGTACATGTTCAATCATATACGCGATTGAGTCGTGGATCGCTGACAGCTGGATCACATGGAAATCGTCAAGAATGACCACCAGGTTACCAGATATCTTGTTTAATCCATTCAGCAGCGCTGTGATGAAAGGTTCAAAGGTTTCCGTGTTCAGGCTTGCCAATTGCGGGGTGATCCCATCGCTAACATTCGGATACGCCTGCTCGACAGCCGCAATCACATAGCTCCAAAATTGAACGAGATCGTTATCATACCTGTCCAAGGAAATCCAAGCGACAGGACAACTACATTGTCGCGTCCACTCGCTTAACACTGTCGTTTTGCCGTAACCCGCTGGAGCCGTTATCGAGGTTAGCTTGGTTTTTAATCCCTCATTCAGCATCTTGATTAGCGCCGGACGTTCAATAAGGGACTCGCGGCTCACATGAGGAATGTGCAGTTTTGTATGTAATATCATGGTCCCCTCACCCGATCAGCCTTTTCTTTTCTTCTATCATAGCTGATTTTTTATCAGTTAAGGTAGAAGCATATTGCAAAGGTGATTGGAAACATAGGGAACGGATCACACACGGTAGTCCAGATGTGGTGAATATTGAAACATAAAAGATAAAAAAGAAAAACGGCATCTCTGCCGTTTTGATCGTTGCATATGCTGGAAACTATCGGGATCGAAACCGACGCCCTCTACACTGCCAGTGCAGGGGAGGGGGGAATGAGAGATAAGGTAAACGTGGGCGTAAGCCTTGTGGGACAAGGATTTCAAGCGGTTAGTTTCATTTTCGTTCGAGGTTTCCGAGACACTCAAAAAAGGAAAAGTGTGACCAAAATATGCACTGTATGCGGGAACATGTGCGAGTTGTTTGGTTTCTGTGTTAGATCGTTAAAACCCTTGATTTACAAGGGTTTTATCCATAGCGTATTATTCGTTTTGGTTCTGTTTTAATGATTGTTGTCGACATTCGTCAACAAGACGTCAACAAGTACAAACTTGATCTCATCGCTGCCAGGATTCACTACCACGTTATCGCTGGTTATATTACGAATCTCAGTGAGCATTAGCCCGCAATTTTTAAAATAACAACGG
>JBLNEJ010000198.1:0-5447 GCA_050262535.1 Clostridia bacterium | reverse complement strand
GCGCTCGTCTCAACCATCCTTGCAACTATGATCGGCACACTCGCCGCAGTCGGGATGTATCGCTATCATTTCCGCGGTAAAACGGCTCTGGATTCGATGCTCTACCTGCCGATCGTCATTCCCGAAATCGTCATGGGGATATCGATGCTTGCCCTGTTTGCCCAATTAAACGTACCACTTGGCTTCTGGACGTTGGTTGCTGCTCACATCACCTTCTCGATCCCTTTCGTCGTTTTCGTGGTCAAGGCCCGGCTGGACGGATTCGACAAGAGTATTGAAGAGGCTGCCATGGATTTGGGGGCAACCCCATGGCAAACGTTCATCAAGGTAACGCTGCCCGTCATCGCACCGGGTGTCATCGCAGCAGCTCTGCTCGCCTTCACGCTCTCCATCGATGACGTGATCATCAGCTTTTTTGTTGCTGGTCCTAGCAGCGCAACGTTGCCGCTTAAGATTTTCTCGATGGTCAAATTCGGCGTTACGCCTGAAATCAACGCACTCTCTACACTGATGCTGCTCGTGACACTCTTTATCGCCATTATGGCGGAACGCATCCGAATGAAGAAAGGCTGAGATACAAAAACCGTTACATTGGAGGGGTATTCATGAAATCAAAATGGTTGTCAATCGCGCTTACTGGACTTACTGCTATCAGCTTGACCGTGGCAGGCTGCAGTTCCTCGTCTCAAGGTGGGGATGGAGAAAAGACAGCTTCCGGGTTGGATAAAGAACTGAATGTATTCAACTGGTCCGAGTATTTGCCGGAAGAGGTTATCAAGAAATTTGAGGACAAATATGGTGTCAAAGTAAACTACACCACGTTCTCCTCCAATGAGGAAATGCTAGCCAAGGTTTCGGCGGGCGGCGGTATTTACGATCTAACGATGGCAAGCGACTACATTATTCAACCGATGATTCATCAAGAGATGATCGAACCGATCGATCTTGCCAACATACCTAACTTCAAGAACTTGATGCCTGAATACGTAAACAAAGATCATGATCCTGGAAACAAGTATTCCCTTCCATACATGGGCAATACGATGTCACTCGCAGTGAATCCAGACACGATCGGTGCTGAGATTAAAAGCTACAAGGACTTATGGAATCCGGCACTAAAAGGCAAGCTCGTGGTGCTTGATGACCAGCGCTTCATCCTTGGCATGGTGCTGAAGTCGCTCGGCTACTCAGCCAATGACACGGATCCGGCCCACCTCGAAGAAGCGAAGCAAAAAATGATCGAGCTGATGCCGAATATCAAAGCGTTTGACAGCGACAGCCCGAAAACGATGCTGATTAATGGTGAAGCTGCAGGGGCATTGGTGTGGGGACCCGAAATCGCACTGGCCCAAAAGGACAAACCACAAATCAAAACGATTCTTCCATCTGAAGGACTGATCATCACATTCGACAACTTCGTCATTCCGAAGGGTGCTCAGCACAAGAAAACAGCGGAAGCGTTTATCAACTTCCTCCTTGAGCCGGAAATCAGTGCGGAAATTGCCAAGTCGTTCCCGTACATCAACCCGAACAGTGAGGCTCGCAAATTGATCGATAAAGCAACACTTGAGAACATTGCCATCTATCCACCTGCCGAGGAAATGAAGCGTGTGGAAAGCATCAAGGATATCGGTGATTCATTGCAGCTTTTCGACCGGGTATGGTCAGAGGTAAAAAGCTCCCAATAACACCGTTCGTGAGTACCCTTGCATCGCCAAAGCAATCGAAAACCCCATCTGTGACCACGTGTCAGCAGATGGGGTTTCATTTTGTCTTACTGGTCAAGCCAGACCGTCTTTTCTGCGAATGGGACCCGTTTCGCTTTCGGTTCGGCCATATCGGGGTATCCGATATATAGAAAACCGAGCACTTCATCGGTTTCCTTTAAGCCAAACGTTTGTTTAATCCGTGGATGATACGTTGGCTTACCCGTGCGCCAGATGCCTCCGAGACCGAGCGCATGAGTCGCCAGCAGCATGTTTTGAATTTCGGCATTCACAGCTGCAAACTCCTCGATTCGCAGAACGTCCGGTTTATCGCTTGGTGTGACCGCCACGGCGATAATGACGGGGGCTCGGTACGCCTTCTCAAAATGTTTTTGCAGGATTTGTTGATTTTCCTCTGTCCCGGGCTCACTCATCTCTTCGCGGGCGATATCCGCTAATGCCTGCCCAAGATGTCTTCTCCCCTCTCCTTCCATGACAAAAAATTTCCACGGCTCCGTATGCTTATGATTCGGCGCCCACGTACCCGCTTCCAAAATCTGCTCGATTTTCTCGCGCTCCACAGCATCCGGTTTTACCTTCCCAATACTGCGTCGCGTACGGATGCATTCCAATACGTCCATCTGTCCCCATCCTTTCTGCCTGTTCAATCTCCTTAGACTAGCGTATGTGTAGAATGGCTCGGTGTCTACCAAGCACAAGCCCGGCAGTCACGATACAGGCCATTCCCATCAAGCACAGGGAGAAAACCGGTCCCACCTGCTCACTCAAATACCCGATACCAGCGTTCCCCAATGGAACAAGCCCGGTGTCCATCATGACAATGCTAAGGATTCGACCTCGCAATTCATCTGGAATTGTCTGCTGGATCATCGTACGTTCAACAATCCGGTATCCCATGCTGCAAATCCCGATGACAAACATAATGAACAGCGAGAGCAGGAAGGACCGGGAGAATGCCATGCAAACAAGGCTTGCGCCAAAGCCGATAATGCATGCAAACAAAAGCTTGCCTTTGCCAATTGGTACCTTGCCAAACCCGAGAATGATCGTACACAGCACAGCACCGACTGCATTTGCCGACATCAGCAAGCCAAAGCCGCTTGGGCCGACCCGCAACAGCTCGTGGGCAAAAACGGGCAGCAACGTAGAATACGGCATGCCGAATATGATCGGGACAACCCCAAGAATGAACACGCCAAGCACCAACTCATTTCGCTTCAGGAAGCGAAAGGCTTCCTTTACTCCATCCTTCACGCCGAGCTGGCTGCCCATCGATTTGGGTGCCGAGTCGACTTGAATCCTGGTGAGTGTGAACAACACCAAAAGATAACAGAATCCATTCACAATGATCAGCGCATACGCATCCCAAAACCCAAGCAATAATCCCGCAATCGCAGGTCCTGTAATCCGCGCCCCGTTCAAAACCGAGCTGTAAAACGAAATCGCGCTCTGCAACGCTTCTTTCGGAACCATATTCGGTACCATCGCATTTCGTGTCGGAATCTCTATTGCTACAAAAGCCCCTCGCACAAACAACAACGCTGCCAGCGCTGGAAACGAAACATCCCAGAAAAGCAAAGCCGCGATCATAAACGTACAGAGCATGGCGCCGGTTTGTGTAGCCATCAGGACAAATTTACGGTTCCAGCGGTCTGCGGCCACCCCTCCGACGATACTAAACAGCAGAACGGGAATGACGGAGAAAAATTCAACCAGTCCAACGTAAAAAACGGACCCGGTTTTCATGAATATGTACCAGTTGATTGCGATTTTATCAAACCAATCCCCAGTGCGTGACAGGAATCCCCCTGCAAAAAACCAGTTGAAATTGGCGTAGCGAAATGCCAACGCTGATTGGTTGGATGTCGGTTCTCTCGACAACCGTTTTCCTCCTACTTTGTATCCGCAGCTTTACATCGTGTTCACTCACTTTGTTGCAATTTAGTGAGCAAGCAACCCATTGAGAATGATTCCTTTTTTCACCATTTCTTTACGATATAACGTGCTACACTTTCCTGTCAAATTTTTTTTACATACAAAAACAAGGAGTCTATAAGACCCCTTGCTTCTCACATTCATATGGTTTATGCCTTGCTTGCCGCCAATTCCTTTGCCAGCTTGCCTACTTCTTCTTCGATGCTTGTGAGTACATAATCGATTTGCTCGTACGTCATGACCGCTGGTGGCTCCAAGCGGATTACGGTTGCATTGTTGATTGTCCCACCAACCAGGATTTTCTTCACGAACAGCTCCTTCGCCAGAGTAAATCCAAGTGCATTTGTCGCAAACTCCATGCCGATCAGCAAGCCTTTGCCACGAACGTCTACCAAAACTTCCGGGTACCGCTGCTGGAGTTTCTTCAGATGCTTCATGAAGTAGTCGCCCTTCTCCTTTGCCATCTGTGGGATGTTTTCTTCCAGAATGGTGCTGATACCAGCAATGGCCCCTGCACAGCATAGCGGATTTCCCCCGAAGGTAGAAGAACCGAGAAGGAACGGATTTTCCTCCATTTTTGCCCACCATTTCTTCTTCGCCACCATCGCTGCGATCGGCATGACACCACCGCCAAGCGCTTTTCCCAGTGTCATGATATCCGGCACAACGTTCCAATGGTCAACACCAAACATCGTACCTGTGCGTCCCATACCGGTTTGCACTTCATCGACGATCATCAGACACTCGTATTTGTCGCAAATTTCACGTACGCGTGGCAAATAATCATCTGGTGGAATATTGATGCCGCCCTCGCCTTGAATCGGTTCGACAATGACCCCTGCGACGGTCTCACCTGTGGCAATCAGCATGCGAATGGCCTGCTCGATCGCGTCCGCATCGCCATAAGGAACATGCTGGAAGCCAGGAACAAGAGGCAAATATGGTTCACGGAACGTCGATTTGCCGGAAGCGGACAGAGAGAACATCGTTTTGCCATGGAAGCCCTTCTCGGTCGAGATAAAGCATTTTTTGCCTGTAGCCAAGCGGGCAAGCTTGAGAGCCATCTCGTTGGCTTCCGTCCCACAGTTGACCAGATAGGAGTGCTGGAGGTCTCCCGGAGTGATGTAGGCAAGCAGCTTGGACAAATAGCCGCGCAAAGGATCGATCATTTCCTGGCTATGCAGCGCATAACGGTTCAATTGGGCTGATACAGCAGCAACGACCTTTGGATGGCGGTGTCCCAGCAAGTACACCCCATATCCACCGAGGCAATCGATATATTCATCTCCCATTGTATCGCGGAATACGGCTGCCTCGTCTTCCCACTCCACCACGGAGAAATCATTGGAAACAGATTTTCTGTGCGCCAAAATTGCTTTCGTTACATAATTGCTGAAGTTGTCAACCGAATCGGTTACGATCTTCTTCTTGTCCTCAAGAGTCAGCTTCTCGCTTTCAATGTAGCCAAGGATTTCCTTTGCCAGGCTGATTGATTCTTCTCTTGATTTACGCTCCATTCTTTCACCTTTCCTTTAAGCACAGTTTTTTGTTGCTTACTCTATACTATAAGCAATTCGCGTGCCAATAAAAAAGAAGGGGTTTTTCCCCTTCTTTTGATGGATTATTCTCATTTTGTAGAAAGTATGCCCTGTTTTTTTATGAAGTACCCCTGTTTGTTTGTGAAAGCGTTTTAGTGATCTGAGAATAACTTCTCAAAAATAAGAACATTGATTTGACGCCTATTTTTCCTTCATTTTCAGGTTTGTAATTTCAATTCTTTTGTTA
>JBLNEJ010000197.1:0-5070 GCA_050262535.1 Clostridia bacterium | reverse complement strand
ATGCGGGCGGACTCGTCTTCCGGGGTGCGCTCAATAATCACAGCCGCTGCCCCATCTCCGAACAGGGTGCAGCTTTCCTTCTGCTCCCAATCGAGACCGACGGAAGCAATTTCCGTTGATACGAGCAGCACCCGCCGGTATCGTCCTGCATCGACCATATAAGAAATCGTATCCAGCCCCGCCACAAAGCTGAGGCAAGTCGAATTGATGTCATAAGAAGGGATTCCGCTATCGCCGCCCCCCAGCTCCTTCTGAATCAGAGCAGCGGTGCAAGGGATCTCCTGCTGTGCCGTTCCGCTCACACAAAGGATGCAATCGATGTCTCCAAGGGAATAGCCACTGGCTGCGAAAGCTGCACGGGCGGCCTTTGCCCCCATTTGAGACGAGGTCTCGTTCTGTGCGTAATGACGGGTCAAAACGCCAGACTTTTTGGCAGTCCATCCGTCGCGCAGCCCCAGCCGCTGGTCCAGTTCCGTGGCAGTTACTTTCTTTTCGGGAAGGTAGGCTCCTGTCCCTCGAATCATAATATTTCGACTAGACATACGTTTGGTTCTCCTTATTTGGGTTCACTCTTTTCAAAGTACCACAAGATTACCAATCATTCAAAAAACAGTCATGCCCCTTTTTGGTCAATGAGCTGTTCCACATCAATTGACGCTCGCAAGAAAAAGAAAGAAACCGGCAGCCAATAGTACCGCCGGTCTTTCATATCGAATCTATCCAATTTTCACACTTCTGTGCCCGTTCTCTTGCTCTTATCCGTACAGTTCCGAACGACGTTCCTCCAGGTAGTTGAACACCTCTTTGGATCGATTCACTTCCTCCAGATCGATTTCAACCGTACGAACCGCTTCGACATCATCGCCCAGATCCAGGAGGACTTTCCCTGTCGGAGAGATGACGGCGCTTTGACCATGATAGGTATGGCGGCGATTGGCACCGACCCGGTTGCAGTAAGCGACAAAGCAATGGTTTTCCATGGCACGGGCAAGACTGAATGTGCGATGATGGAATTCGTATGGCTCCATATTCGCCGAATTGACCAAAAGCAGCTTGGCTCCCTTCAGCGCAAGCGTCCGGCTCGCTTCCGGGAATTCAATGTCAAAACAGGTCAGCATCCCCATTTTGACCCCCTCCACATTTGCCACTGCCCATTCGTTTCCGCTGTTGAAGACCTGCCGCTCATCATTAAACGCGTGTATTTTGCGGTAATATTCTAGCGCCTCACCCCTTGGATTAAGCAGGCAGGACGTATTGTACACAATCTGTTCCCCCGCAAGCTCAGGGAATGAATACAGCACATGGAGCGGATATTGGACCAGCTTTTCCTGAATCCGCTTCATGCTTGGGCCCTTTCGCGTCTCGGCCAGCTCCAACATGCGGGTTTTGTTAACGAACCCGGTCAGGATCAATTCCGGCAAAATCAGCAGGTCTGCCCCTTGGGCATGCGCCTGCTCGATGGCCCATTCGATTTTTTGCAAGTTCTGCTCTTTGTTGCCCTCTGCGCAGTCCAGCTGGGCGATCGCAATGTTCCACTTTTGTTTCATAAGAACAACTCCTTTTGACCATCGTAGACAATTGTTGATTCGGTTTCAATATGAACGTGCACAGGATTTCGCGGGCATAGAATGAATGTAAAAGGTGTTGTCATCCTTTACGTCAGGAGGAGATTCTCCATGCCCTTTCATTGGTTCTTCAAAAACAAATGGGAAAGTGTGTATACCACGACCGATGTGGAACAGTATGCCCGGCTGAAAGGCAGATTGTCCGACAACGGGATCAGGACAAAAACCAAGTTCCTCAATTCCGGAGGCGGTTATGGCGGGGGCTACGGTCACTCGTCCATTTATGACATTCTTGTAAAGGCAGCCGACCTCCATCGGGCACGGCAGCTTATTCACAGCGAGCGACATCATTGACAATTCGCGTGATGCAACGTATCGGGATCAATGCTTAAACAGCCGCTCGGCAAGGCTTTTTCCATTCGGGGCAATCCCGGTTTCCTCTGCCCTCTGGTCAATTTTTGCCAAGGCGGACTGCATGTAGCGCACCCCTATCCAGCGAAACGGTTCCGGTTCCCACAGAGGGGATGCATGCTGGACCATCGGCAGCACGGTCAGCTCGCTCCCCTTTTCATGGATCAGATCGGTCAGGATTCGTCCGGCAAGATTCGTCGTAGAAACCCCGAGACCGATATACCCGAAGGCGCCCGCGATTCCCGTCTGCTGATTGAACTGAAAGTTCGGAGTGAAATCCCGAGTGATGCCCAGTGGCCCGCCCCAGGAATGGGTGAAGGTCACATTCGAGATAACCGGAAACCATGAACGTGCCAGCTTCCCGATCATGTCATGGGTCGGCTTGTGCCGGTCATATTCATCCTTGATGCTGGAGCCAAACCGATAGGGCTGTCCGCGGCTGCCGAACAGAATACGTTTGTCAGCCGTCCGCTGCAAATAGTCAATCGACAGCTTTGTTGATGACACCAGCTCGCGTTTTTCCCAGCCGATCTGCGCCCACTGCTCGTCAGACAGCGGTTCGGTTACGGAAATGAGCGAATAGGTCGGCAAAATGCTGCGTTTCATTCGTTTGATCTGCGACAAATAGCCTTCACCAGACAGCACGATCGCCAGCCTTGCTGAAATCGTACCATTTGCGGTGATGAGCTGTGCAGGCGTGTTCGGTCCCTTTTCCCGGAAATCCGTCACTTCTGTCTGCTCGTAAATCACAGCGCCCAACGCCTCGACACGACGGGCCAATTGTCGCACCAGCTTGCCGGGATGGATAACCGCGGATCCCTTTAGAAGCAGGCTGCCTTTGGCGTCCCCGATCCGCAAGCGTTTTTCCGTTTCCGTCTTGTTCAGGAGCTCGTAATATTGCTCAAGTCCTAACGATCTCGCTGTATTCATCATCTCTTCCAGGGTTGGCAGCGCATAGTCCCACAACGCCATCGTCAGGGCACCATTCTGCGCCCAATCGACATCGAGCTTTTCTTTTTCCACGACATGCTTGATCTCTTCTACCGTTTGATGCATGACGTGCTCGATCCTAATTGCTGCATCATTGCCAAACCGTCTGATCATTTCATCCGGGCTGATCGTGAAATGAGGCGTGCACCAGCCCCCATTGCGTCCAGATGCGCCGAATCCGGAAATATGCTTATCCACCAGCGCAACCTTCAGGGATGGATTCGCCTGCAATAAATAATAGGCTGTCCACAGCCCGGTATAACCCGCTCCCAATATCGCTACATCAACCGTCGTCGAGCCTTGCAGAGCGGGACGCGGCGTCAGATCGTCACCACACGTTTCGAGCCAAAAACTATATGCAGCGTAATCTCTCATCTAGCTGCCCTCCTTCATGGTTACATGCTTTCTAGTTCTCTTCTGGTTCGTGCAATCCCTGTTTCGTTCAGACAGCTGTGGAGAGGAGGAAAAGAGAGAAAATGCTCCGGCGGGTGGGTCGCATGCAAGGAGGTAATACTGTCCGGTTCCATTCCAAAAGTGGAACCGCGTCCAAAACATGCGGATTCGGGGATGATTGACACGTTGGACGCTTAAAAGCCTGTTCCACTTTCTCCATTCCACCTGGGTACGCGTCCCAAAGCCTGCGCTTTTTCTCTCTTTTCCTCTACCAGCGTTTTCAATGTAACGAACCTAGAAAAATAGAATAAAAACTGACATCGGTTTTATCCCGATGCCAGTTCCCTCTTACGTTTACTTTTTCACATTTACTTTGATTTTGTACACCTTGCCGCGATAGGTAGCTGTAACAGTTGTAGTCCCAGGCGCTACGGCCTTGATCACGCCCGCTTCCACCTTCGCAATCTCTTCATCATCACTTTGCCACTCTGCTTTTTCCGTTACCGTCGATTTGGTATTGTCTGTGAATATCGCGGTCAACGTTATCTTCTGCCTGTTTCCTTCTTTCAAGCTCACGCTGCTTTTGCTGGCGGTGAGGCGGCGGATTTTCTTCGCCTCCGTGATCTCCACCTCGATTGCAGCCTTTTTGTCTCCGTATACGACCGTGATGGTGGCGGTTCCTGGTTCAACCGCTTTGATTTTGCCTTGCTCCACGCTCACAATCTTGTCATCGGAAGAGAACCACAATGCAGTGTCTGTAACATCGTCTAGCTCCTTGTTCGACCACCGGGCGCTTGCATGCAGCTGCTCCTCTTCACCCTGCTCTAGCGTTACGGAATCCGCCGGGAGCTCAATGCCTTCCAGTTGTTTTTTGTTCACCACAACGAGTAGCTCTGCTGTCATACCTTCGAACTGGATGGAGACTCTTGCCTCTCCCTCTTTCTTCCCTGTTCGAATCAACCCCTTGCCCACCGTTACGAGAGAAGAATCCGTTTTGTAGGCTGTTCCTTTGTTCCGGCTGATCTCCGCTTTCGTTCCGTCTGAATAGACAGCGTATACCTTGATACGAGTGGATTTGCCCGGTTTCAGCAGGAGGCTGGTGTCCTTTAGCTCCAGAGCAGTCACTGTAACCGCTTGAACTGCTTGAACGGTTACCTTGCTTTCTGCCGTAAAGTTTCCATCTATCGTTTTGACCGTAATGACCGCTTCACCAGCAGCGTGCGGTGTCACCACGCCGTTTTGGTCGACTGTTGCCACCTTCTCGTCGCTGCTTGACCAGGTTACCTGCTGGAGTGTAGCGTAGCTTGGCGTGATCGTTGCCAGAAGGGTTGCCGGAGCTCCTTTTTCCTGCAGCTTCACTGTGCTTTGATTCAGTGAGACTCCGGTTACCGGATAGGTCGGAGACGGAACCGGATAGTTCGGAGACGGAGGAATGTTGCTGATGGTGGTTACATCAATGGTTTGCACAGTTTCATTCCCCAACTGATCTTTGGCATAAACCGTATACGTCCCGTTTTTCGTGACGATAAATGTGTCTTTGTCGAGTACCGTTCCATTTGCTGCAAAATAAGCTGTGTCCTGGTTGCCGCTTGCCCATTTCTGTTCCGCAATGCCGGTTGCTGTATCCACGATTGTCGCCGTTACGGTGACAGCGCCGTTCGTCGGGGTGCTTGGTGTTGCGCTCAAGGTGATGCTCGGCCCATCCTTGTCG
>JBLNEJ010000196.1:0-3342 GCA_050262535.1 Clostridia bacterium | reverse complement strand
CAAAAAGACGCTTTCGCTCCGTCTGCGGCAAAAAGCGAACGCCTTGCTCCAGCAGCTTGTCGGCTTCACTGCTGCGGTAATTGGAGGCATTGTAGCCGCGCTCTCCGGTCTTTTGCTTGCTGTGCCATAGCTTGAAAAGCTCGGCCGGGTCATGACCGTCCCGCCAACCGTACACATACAGATCATACGGACTTGCGCCAAACACATAAGCCGCATATTCTTCCGCCGAAAACGATGTGGTTTTCAGCTTAATGGGAAGCGATCTCCAGGCTTCCCTGATTCCTTGAACGAGCTGTTCTCGTACCGCATCCTTCGGGTAGACGAGGTGCAAGTGGAGCGGTTGCTTATGACTGTAACCCTTTTGCGCAAGGGTACGCGACGCCTTTTTCAAATCGTAGCTTGGCCAGCTGCCTTTCGCGTATGCGAAGGAACGGACAGGAAGGGGGCCCTGTGCGGCTTCCGCCAACCCGTTAAAACGTTCCTTGATCATCCTGTCAACAGGCAGGGCCTGAATGAGTGTGCGGCGTATTTCCTGATCCTGCAACGCTGGAGTCAGCAGATTGAAGCCGAGAAACTGATAACCGCGGGCTTGCGCGTGCATACGCGACACCCCGTCTGGAATCCGACCTGCTTGCGGTGAAGCCCAACCAATATGCACGGTTCCTTCCTGAATGGCCTGCGACAACGTTTCAGGCGGGATTGGAATCACTCGAAGCGAGCTGATTTTCGGCTTTTCCTTATAATAGAAATCATTCGCTGCAAAACTCCAGCCTCGTGGCTTCATGCCGGTCAGCTTGAACGGACCTGCGCCGATCAGTCCGCCCTTTCGCGATTGCTCTTCCAGCTTGTCCATTTCCACCCCCTCAAGCTGATGCTTGGGTAGAAGCGGACCAGCCAGAACCTGCAAAAAAGTGATATCTTCTTGCTCAAGTTCAATGCGTACCGTCCGCTTGGTCGGGTCGGTTGCAATCCCGCTTATATGGGCAGCGTTTCCAGCACGATAGGGTGAACCGCCGCGTATCAGCGTCATCTTTCTGCGCCAGATGCCGTAATAGTCGGGACGTGCGAACGTTTCCAATGTAAAGCGCACATCATCCGTCGTAATCGGCTTTCCATCGGGCCATTTCAGCCCTTCCCTCAAGGTGAGCAACACAACCGGCAAGCCGTCCGCTCTCGTGATTTGAATCGTGGATGCCAGTGCAGGCCCATATGTCTGATCCGGCAACGGCTGCAGCAGTCCTTCGTACCCGAGACTTTCAACCGGAGTCAGCTCCATTTCCTGTTTGGCAAAACCGAGCGGGTCCCACGCAGGCAACTGATCGGGTACGGAAATCACCACTTCCGTGTCTTTGCCAGCTACAACCACTTTCGACGGATTGGCGACTCCCATTCGCTGTGATGACTGTGCAACAGGAGGCTTGGTCGCCTCCGTTCCTAGGGAAATCGTTTGTCCGTTGCTGACACAACCGCTCACAAGAACGGCCACCAAGCAGCAAACAAAGATCATCCATCGGAACAGCGCAGTCAACATCATAGCGGTCAGAACCCCTCTCTAGTTGTGATCTGGTTTGTCAGGGTTGGTACGCGCTTGCGCCAAAAGCTCCTCCAATTCACGCATAAACACATTGATGTCCTTGAATTGGCGATAAACGGAGGCAAACCGTACGTATGCAACTTCATCTACGTAGTATAACCGTTCCATCACTTTTTCTCCCACATCTTTGCTAGGGATTTCGGACTGTGCCAAACTGCGCAATTCTTTTTCGATTTCATTTACAAGGTTTTCCAAAACCTCTAAAGACACAGGTCTTTTTTCACAAGCACGAATGAGGCCACGCAAGATTTTATCCCGATTAAATTCTTCCCGTGTCCCATCTTTTTTCACGATCAACAGCGGGGTTTCTTCAACAACTTCAAACGTCGTAAATCTGCGGCCACAGTCTTCGCACTCTCTCCGGCGGCGAATCGATTTGTTGTTGTTAAACGGCCGGGAGTCCAAGACTCTTGTACTATTATTTTCACAAAATGGACATCGCATGTACTATCAACTCCAGAACTGTCAATCCTTTTTCTCAGTGTCCCTCATCTTAACTGCCTAGTCAAGTTCCAATCCTAATACCTATTTCCATCCATTTGCTGTTTCTTTACAATAGAGGTATTACTTTCAGGGGGGCTAACCTACATGCGCTTGATTTCAATTAAACAAGTGAAGCCCGGCATGAGAGTGGGCAAGTCGATTTTTACCGAAGACGGAAAAGTCCTGCTCGGCGCAGGCGTGGTTTTGACGGACAAGCTCATCCTTGGCTTGATTCGAACCGGAGTTGTGTCGGTTTATGTTGATGACCCCCGTACTTCCGATATCGTTGTGCCCGACTTGATTTCCCCGGAAACACGCAATCAAGCAGTCGATACGATTCAGAAGACGGTCCGACAAATTACAAATTCCAATAAAGTAGCCAGAAGAATTTCCGTGAAGGACATGGGAATGCACTTTCAGGAAGTGTTTCATTCGATCATGAGCGATCTGATGAACAACGAAAATATGCTCCTGCATTTGACGAATCTCTGCTCACATCCAGGAGCCATTTACCACCACTCGGTTAACGTTGCGGTCATGGCCACAGCAGTGGGCATGTCGCTTGGATACAATCGAAATCAGTTGAAAGACCTCGGAATTGGCGCTCTGCTTCACGACATTGGAAAGGTCCAGCTGCCGGAAGAGATGATCGCGAAAACGACCCGGTGGACGGATGAAGAAATGGAGATTGCCAAGCAGCATACGACGAACGGCTTCAATATTATCCGGAAGCAGCATGATATCTCTCTTCTGTCTGCCCATGTGGCACTTCAGCATCATGAACGGCTGGATGGCAGCGGCTACCCGCAAGGACTAAAAGGCTCACAAGTTCATGAATATGCCCAGATCGTCGGGATTTGTGATGTCTATGACTCATTGACAACTCCCCGTCCGTGGCGCCGTCGTTTCCTGCCGCAGGATGCCTTGGAATACTTGATGGGTGCAGGCGGCCACATGTTTGATATACGGCTGATTCGCGCATTCCGTGAGCACATTGCCATTTTCCCGCTCGGTTCCAGCGTCGTCCTGAATACAGGGGAAAGTGGCGTAATCTGCAAGGTTGACCCGCTCTACAGTCACCGTCCGACGGTCCGCGTGCTGCGTGACGGGCGTGGCAATGAATTGCGCGCAGCCTACGAGCTCGATTTGAAGCAAGAGCTGAAGCTGTTTATCATCGGCTTTGAAGATGAAGAGCTGTTTACGATGCCCAGTGCGGCGAATAAATAAAAAAACGACCCTTTTTCTTGGCTGCTGATAAAGAAAGA
>JBLNEJ010000195.1:0-4385 GCA_050262535.1 Clostridia bacterium | reverse complement strand
CACCTGTGAAGAGGCTGATATTCTCATCTGAGAGGGATAGACCCGTTACCGCTTCCTTCGATACAAGTACGTTAAACGTGGTTTCCATTCCTTCATAGGAAAGAGTGACAAGCGTGTCTCCTTCCTGTTTTCCGGCTTGTATCTTTCCGGCCTGCACTTTTATCAGATTTGGATCACTGATGGCGATTTCGACGCCATTATCCTTGGTCACGTTTTTCTTCTCACCATTTGAATAGCGAGCCAAAAGGGTAAATGAAGTACTCTTTTGTGGTTTGACCCAGAAGCTGTTTTTGGCTAACTCGAGGCTTACCAGCTGTGGTTTTGTCTCTGCTTTTGTCGTGACATGTACCTCATTGGATGCTCCAGCAGACAAACCTCCTGACACGACCAGCCGGAAGTCATATGTGGTTCCCGGCTTCAGGTCGCTCACCGTAGCTGTAGCAGCCATTGGATCAATCCGTTCTGTGCTTGCGGGCACCCACTCATTTTCCCCTTGCTTCTTCTGCTCGATGCTGATCCGCTGTGCATCCTTTACAGCAGTCCAGGAGAAGCTGGCGGTTGTTTCAGTAACATCCGTACTTGCAAACGAATCGATCGGGGTTTGTCCTGGATTCGTTGGCGGGACGGGAGGAGGTGTACTCTTCGTTTTCGCACTATGGATCGCTGCAGGACTTACCACACTTTCACGGATCGCCTCGATGCCGTACTCATAGCTGGTATTGGGCGTAAGTGATGAATCGACAAACTGCAGCTGATTCCCTCTATATACCTCCACACCATCTCGCATGATTCGATACTCAGATGCGTAAGGGACAGCATCCCATTTAAGTGTAATACTGCGATTGGTCACACTGCTTTGAATATTTGCGGGCTGTTCCAACTGGCGAACGACCGTAAACGAGATTGTATTATGCGCAGACTCATTGCCCGCCCGATCGACTGCCCAGTAAGAAAGTGTATGCTCTCCCTGTGCGATATTCGTAAGGCTCTGTCCGATAGACTCCACTCCATCCAGCAAATAATGGATCGTATCAACACCGGACAAGGCATCATTTGCAATACTCATAATATACCCAGCCATCAAATTGGTATCGGGGGAAAATATCACGTCTGGAGCTGTTTTGTCGATATTGACGGCCGGCGAGTCGGCTGTCGTGGAATTCCCCGCACGGTCTGTGACAGTTTGGCTCGTCACCAAATTGGTCCCTTCCCCTGTAACCAAAGAAGGTCCCGGTGCTTGGGCAACTCAGGAGGTCAGATCATTTGCAATCCAGCTTATGGTTACGTTTTGATTGAACCAACCGTTTCCATTGGGCGGCCCCACAACCTGACCGGTCAACTCTGGAGCAGTTTTATCGATTTTGAAAGTCATTTTCTTGTATTCTGACACTTTTCCCGCGTTATCGGCTGCTGCATAAAAGACTTCATGCTCTCCGTCATCGGTGATAGTTTTTTCCCCTGTGCTCCCAGTGATCAGCTCGTCTGGCTCAGTAAACTGTTTGGCTTGGTAGCGGATCTGTTTCACGCCTGAATCATCGTCTTGTGCGTTCATGGTTAGCTTTACGGGTGACTGATACCATCCGTCACTATTCATACCAGGCTCGACAGTTCCTTGAATCGTTGCCTCCTCTTGGTCCCCAATCGGATGGAAGACCAATCGGTAGGATAGATCAAGTATGGTCTGGTAGTAAGTCCCATCACTATAACCCTGGATCACATCTCCTACATCAGAGCGAATTACTCCTTTAACATAGTAAGATCCTGTTCCGGTCTTATTGATAAAATGGATCGCATAGGGTTTGTTGGCTTCCAGAAGTACCGGATCCGAAAACGTGAAATTCATCCATTTGTAATTGGCTTCAAGCCCGTCTGTCGTTGTCGCTTGGGCTATTACCGTCGAACCCGGTCCCTGAATGTCGTGAGGAGGCTTCGGTTCCGTATTCGTAATGCGAACGGCGGCTTCAGCCCCACCATTTCCGAGTTGCATCACTGCCGAAAAGCGTGAGATATAGACTGGTCTGGCAAAGCTGACGATCATTGCTCCGTCTTGACCCTCTCCAACATATAAACCAGTTCCACTAACCGATTCCTGTTTTCTTTCCTTTTCGGACAAGACAACTGTAGAAAAAGGCATATCCGTAGAATCTGGTGTCGTTGCCCAGCTTCCTCCCGCTTGATCGTAGAGAAGGCCATCCCCTCGATCATATCGGTCATCCTGACTGTAGCCGACCGAAAAATCCCCATCGCTCTCCAGGACAAACGCATATTTCTTTCCTTCCGTTATCGGGGCAGGAGTGGTCAAAGTAAACGTTTCCCATCCGTTCGCTGTTGCCGGTATTGCGGTTGCATATCCAATCGATGTACCCGTTGGCAATCCAGCATCCGTTTCATAGAGATTCAATGTTACGTTGCCACTATTCGGACCCTTGTAACTCAGAAACACTTTCACATGCGTAAGCTTGCCAGAATAAGCCGGAATAAAGGTCTGGCCAGCCTTACCGCTATGTAAGCTGGTTTCAGAAACTGTTCGAATAGAGAGATTTGCCTGATCAATCTGCGGATCATTATAACCCGGAACCTGTGCGAATGTGCTCGGTCCCCCAGTCAAAAGCAGCGTTAGCGAAATGACCGCCAGCATCAATAACCATGCTCTCCGACGTACTGTTATATAAGCCAAAATAATGTCACTTCCTTCCAATCGTTCTTCCATCCACTAAACGCCCCTATAGTAACGAATTGAAACATCATTGCATACTAACCAAAGTTAGGTCTTTTCGAGATCATTGATAAATGATCCGCTCCTCATCTCCTCGCTCTACACTGACTACCTGGAAAATGGCCTCTCTATCGTCATTTCCAAAATTCCACTGAACTTCCTTCCTAATTTCGACACGATTTAGCCGTTATTCCGTAACAATGTGGACAGTACACAATTTAATCCCGGTGATATCATGAACAACATAACAACACAAGCAACGTAAAAACGTTGGTAATTCCATATGTTTCCGCTTGCGTTTCGTCAACAACAGTGTTTGTGAAGAATTTCACTAATAAACCAATGAAAGGGGAAGCTGTATGAAAAAGAAATGGGCGATAGTAAGCATGGTTCTGGCCGTCTTCACAATGCTCACCGGCTGTGAACCGTTAATGGTCTTGGACCCAAAAGGCCCTCAGGCCCAAACCCAAGCCAATGACATCATGTTCTCGATCTGGATCATGTCGATTATCGTGATTGCCGTGTTCGGTATTTTGG
Organism: Clostridia bacterium; assembly: GCA_050262535.1. Taxonomy (GTDB): domain Bacteria; phylum Bacillota; class Bacilli; order Brevibacillales; family Brevibacillaceae; genus Brevibacillus_D. The sequence goes on along the minus strand of JBLNEJ010000195.1, from coordinate 1,132 downwards.
CGTTTATGCTGATCAAATACCGTGCGTCAAAACAACGTGCTGATTATGAACCTCCTCACATTGAAGGGAGCAAGCTTGTTGAAGCAATCTGTGTCGGGGTTCCGATTCTCATCGTCACGGTCCTGTCTGTGATGTCTGTTCAAAGCAATAACAAAGTGGAAGCAACGCCAAAAGGCTACGAGGATAAAAAGCCATTGGTCATTTACGCGTCAACGTCCAACTGGAAATGGCATTTCAGCTATCCGGAGGAAAATATCGAGACCGTAAACTACCTGTACATCCCGACCGACCGAGCGCTTGAGTTCAAGCTCTATTCATACGGTCCCATCACCAGCTTCTGGGTGCCGCAGCTCGGCGGACAAAAGTACGCGATGAGCGACATGGTGAACACTCTGCACCTGGCAGCGGATGTCCCTGGTGAGTACATGGGACGAAACGCAAACTTCAGCGGGAAAGGGTTCGCTGAAAACACGTTCAACGTCAAGGCCGTATCGCAAGAAGAATTCGACAAGTGGGTAAAAGAAGTGAAAAACACTGCCAAACCGCTTACGGAGGATACGTTTAAACAACTGTTAGAGCCGGGACACGTTGGACAATCCACATATACAGGCACGCATTTGACCTTTATGCCGCCTCCTGAAGGAGAACATGGCGGACATCAGCATGGGTCTGCCACATCTGGTGAACATGATGGGCATAAGCAAGAGTCAACCAATACTGGCCAGCATGCAGAGCATAGTGAAGCCAGCCACATGAACCATTAATGTAGAACACAATCGACGGGATATCCCGTTTTGGCAAGCAATTTGCTTATGAAAGGAGTCGAAAACGATGGATTTTTTTGATCGCTTTGCCGTACCTCATCCAAATCCGGCGATTTATGCATCAATGGTTGCCATTGCTCTGACGGTAATCGCCATCATCGCCGGCTTAACCTACTTTAAGAAGTGGGGCTACCTGTGGCGTGAATGGTTAACAACCGTTGACCATAAACGAATCGGGATCATGTACTTGATTTCGGCTTTGCTGATGCTGTTCCGCGGTGGGGCGGACGCGATTCTGATGCGTGCCCAGCTCGCCGTGCCGGATAATACTCTGCTGGATGCCCAGCACTACAACGAAATTTTCACAA
>JBLNEJ010000194.1:0-5102 GCA_050262535.1 Clostridia bacterium | reverse complement strand
CGTATATTCTGCACCTGGATCGGTTACGAGTGTTTTCCAATCTTCAACCGCTTTGTCGAAAGCTTCGCCTTGTGGCACATTGCGGCGGCCTTTCAGGTAGGCGAAAGTCGTTTCGTCCGGTGCGATCAAGCCTGCGCGCGCACCAGCCTCGATGGACATGTTGCATACGGTCATGCGCTCTTCCATCGTCAGCTTTTTGATGGCGTCGCCCGTATATTCAATGACATAGCCGGTAGCAAAATCCGTGCCCCATTTGGCGATGATCGCAAGGATCAGGTCTTTTGCCGTAACGCCTGCTGGCAAATCGCCGTTTACGTGAACTTCCATCGTTTTTGGCTTCGATTGCTGCAAGCATTGGGTTGCGAGCACGTTTTCAACCTCGCTTGTACCAATACCGAATGCGAGAGCGCCGAATGCACCGTGAGTGGAGGTGTGGCTGTCGCCGCAAACGATCGTTTTGCCTGGGTGAGTCAGACCGAGCTCAGGACCGATAACGTGGACGATCCCTTGGTCAGGGCTGTTCAGGTCCGCGAGCGGTACGCCGAACTCTTTACAGTTGGCCGTCAACGTTTCCATTTGTTGCTTGGAAATCGGGTCTTTTACATTGAAGCGGTCTGCGGTTGGAACGTTGTGGTCCATCGTCGCGAATGTCAGGTCAGGTCTGCGCACTTTACGTCCGGCCAAACGCAATCCTTCGAATGCTTGCGGAGAGGTCACCTCATGCACCAGGTGCAGGTCGATGTACAGAAGAGATGGCTTGCCAGCCTCTTCATGAATTACGTGGCGATCCCAGATTTTTTCAAACAGCGTGCGTGGTTTCGTCATCATTGCTTCCTCCTAACGATTGAAGTGAGGCTTTCGAAAAGATTGTCTTCTCGTTGGTCACTTTTGATAAATCAAATTTTACTTGAGTACTTCGAATAGATCAAAGATATAATAGTTATGAGCCTGATAGGCATTGTCTATCGGAGCGGGAAGTAAAGGAGCATTCGGATGGAATTACGACAAATTCGTTATGTGCTTGCGGTAGCCGAAGAGCAAAGCTTCTCTCGCGCTGCGGCAAATCTTCATCTGGCGCAGCCCTCCCTGAGTCAGCAGATCGCCAAGCTGGAAAAAGAATGGGGCGTTCACCTGTTTCACCGCTTGCCCCACCATGTGGAACTGACGGACGCTGGGGAACGCTTCGTGCAGGTCGCACGTCCGCTGCTGGATCAAGCCGAAGGGCTGGAGCGGGAGATGAGAGGCTACGCCAACGGTGAAATTGGCAAGCTGTTTGTAGGAAGCCTTCCCATCACCGGTGCGTATGTGCTGCCCTCGGTCATTTCCGAATTCGCCATGCGTCATCCGGGGGTAGAACTGCAGCTGGTAGAAGAAACGTCAAGCAATCTGGAGCATTTGCTTGCCGTCGGGAAACTGGATGTCAGCCTGCTGACGATGCCGATCCATGCACCGACGCTCTACCATGAGCCAGCGATTCAGGAGGAGATTTATCTCGCTGTTCCACCCACTCATCCCATTGCAGCACAGCGGGAGATCGAGCTTGCGGATCTGGCAGATCAACCGTTCGTTCTGTTAAAAGAGGGACAAGGCTTCCGCCAAATTTCGCTGCAGCTTTGTGAGAAGGCAGGGTTTCGCCCGCGTATCGTGTTTGAAAGCAGCAACATTCAGACGATCCAATCGCTCGTGGCAGCCGGGATGGGCTTTTCGTTTGCACCGGAGATGATCACCCAATCGTCCTGGACAGGAAACGCCCCGGCTTATGCACGGCTGACCACGCGTCCGACAAGAACGCTCGTTGTCGCGTACCGGAAGGATCGACAGCTTTCAAAGCCGACAGCAGCCTTCATTCAACTGCTCAAGGAAAAAGCGTACACAAATCAGTTACAGTTATGATACACTGATGGCAGCAGCAAACCGAAAGGATGGGGACAATGGTAGAAATCAAAACAGAAGAAGCGTTCCAGCAGGCAATAGACGCAAGCAAGCCAGTCGTGGTGAAGTTTTTTACAACCTGGTGCCCGGATTGCCACCGCATTGATCCGTTCATGCCCGAAGTGGAAGCCGCATACAAGGAGAAGCTGGACATCGTGGAAGTGAACCGCGATACGCTGCCAGAGCTCTCGGAAAAGCTCGGAATCATGGGTATCCCCAGCTTTGTTTCCTTCCAGAATGGCAAAGAGCTTGTACGCTTCGTCAGCAAGCTTGGCAAAAGCCGTGAGGAAATCGAACAATTCCTCGATCGCACCGTACAGGTAAGCGACGCGCTGAACCAGGCTTAATTGTACGAACCAAAATGAATTGTCAAGAAACCAGGAAACCTGACATACAGGATGTCGGGTTTCTTTTTCTTCTATAGTAAAGGAGAGTAAGCATGATTGAGATGAACAAGTCAGGGGAATGGCTTGTGGGCAGACTGCCAGCATCCGAAGCCGGGGTGCCGCTTGGGCAGCTGCTTCGCGAACGGTGGAAATGGCCGAAAAAAACAGTCCACCTGCTGTTTCAGCAAAAAGAGATTCGTCTCGATGGAGAGCCTGCGGGGCAGCTGAGTGTACCTGAACCGGGGCAAACATTGGAGGCACGTCTGCTAATCCCGGAGCCACTTGGCATCGAAGCGGCCCGTGAGCCATTGGATGTCTTGTATGAGGACGATCATTTGCTTATTGCCAACAAGCCGGCTGGGTTGCTGCTTCACCCGACCGAACCCGGGCATCGGCTAACATTGGATCATTTGGTAGCGGGGCATTTTTTGAGAAACGGAATCCATAGCAAGGTTCGCCACATTCACCGTCTGGATCAGGATACATCCGGGGCTGTGCTGTATGGGAAGCATGCGCTTGCCGCCGCTTTTCTCGACGAGGCGCTGCGCGTGCGTCAGGTGAAGCGAACCTATACGGCGTATGTGCACGGTAAGCTGGCTGACATGACGGGAACAATCGCTGAGCCAATCGGAAAAGACAGGCACCATCCGACGCGAAGACGAGTGACTCCAGGTGGGGAAAAGGCGATTACCCATTATCGCTTGCTTGAGCAATTTGCCGGCGCAGCCAAGATCGAATGTCAGTTGGAAACGGGACGAACGCACCAGATCCGCGTTCATCTGAGCCATCTGGGGCATCCGCTGTTAGGCGATACATTGTACGGGGCCAAGCCGTCGAATCTTGGCAGGCAGGCGCTGCACGCAGCGTCGCTCTCACTGATTCACCCGTTCGGAGGCGCTGCCATTGAAGCTTCTGCTCCGATTCCAAGCGAACTGGCCGAATTGGAAAAAGTTCTGCGAACCCCGCGTCAATAACGCACGACCGGAGCAGTCGCCTGAATAGACTGCCATGAGGCCGGTTGGAGAAGGGGTGCAGAGATGAGAAAGCCCAGAATTGGCATTTTGACATGGCGGCAGGGGACCCGGTTTGCCGAGCCTGCCTATTTCAAGCGACTGCTCAAGGAAGGTGAGCGATTGGGGGCGACTGTGTTTTTGTTCGCTCCGCATGACGTTAAGGCCGCAACCAAGCAGATAAAAGGGTTTATTTTTACGGAAAAAGGGTGGGAGGGCAGGATGTTTGGGTGGCCAGACGCGGTCATTGACCGTTACCGCTATACGCCCACCCAGGCCTTCAAGGATTATGTGGCGTTTCGCAAAAAACAATACTTCCTCTATGCGAACCATCGTTTGGCCAACAAGTGGAAGGTGCATCAGGTGCTGTGGAAAGAGGAACGGATGCGGCGGTGGCTGCCGGAAACGGTCAGCTATACCCGCGCAGGACTGAAGGAAATGATCGGACGCCACCCACAGCTCTACATCAAGCCGAGCAATGGAACAGGCGGTCGCGGAATTTTGAGCATGAAACGGACGCAAGCCGGCTATCGGCTGCTCGGACGAGACAAGCAGCGGGCAAAAGTAGAAAGCCACCACGCCAGCCTGGCGATGACGGCCGATCGTGTTAACCGGTGGGTCAACAACGGGATGTTTGTGATTCAGCAAGGGCTCAATCTCGGCCTGATTCCGGGGCGCTCGATTGACATGCGGCTGCTGATCCAAAAAGACGAGCACGGCGAATGGAGCGTCACCGGCAGCGGGATGCGCATCGGCGGGTAAAAAAGCGCCACTGCCAACCTGCATGGCGGTGGCACGGCTGTGCATGTCCAAACGTTTTTAAACAAACATTTCAGCGAAGCGAAAGCCGGGCAGATCATGCTGGAATGTACGAGATTGGCGAAACAGACGGCAGCTACCATCGAGCAGCATTTCGGGCGGATGATGGAGCTGGGACTTGATATCGGGATTGATGTGAGCGGGAACGTCTGGTTGATCGAAGTGAATCCGAAGCCGGGCCGTGAGATTTTTCGTGAGCTCGGGGCGATGGGGACGTATCGCCTAGCGATATCCCGTCCTCTTCAGTACGCCTTGTATTTGATAGAGAAGCGGGATTCCGCAAACGATGATGAGCAAAGCCTTCTGGCGCGATCATAGTGTCATTGGGCAATCCGATCATCAGGAACAAAAGCAGTGCCTCTCGTGGGTGCTGCTTTTTTATTTCACTTTATAAAATTTCTCTTGCGAAGGTAAAACGAAAGAAGTATGATGATTAACGTGAAAAAATATTTCGCACACGAAATATATAACGGAGGAATTATATGTGAACAAGTCAGCCATCATCCGCCACTCGATTCGCAAGCTTACCAAGCTGTACAACTCGGTCTTTACCAAGGAAATATCGGATCTCGGGATTACGATGCCGCAAATGATGGTGATGCGCGAGATTTTTCACGAGCGCAAAACGATCGGTCAGATCAGCAAGGCCATCGATCTTTCCTACAGCACCGTTTCCGGCATCATTGACCGGTTGGAACGCAATGGTATGGTGCAGCGGGAGCGGGACCAGCAGGACCGGAGAGTGGTGTGGATTGAAAAAACATGCAAAGTGGATGACAATTCGGAACGAATCACGGTTTTTCCGGAAACATTCTATGAGGAAATGATGAGCAACATTTCCGAAGAAGAGGTTGACTCTTTCATTCGGATCCTACAGGTATTAATTACTCATATAGAAAAGAAAGCAGAGGAGAAACAATGAAGAAAAAAGCGTCTTTGTACATCATTCTTGCTT
>JBLNEJ010000193.1:0-4729 GCA_050262535.1 Clostridia bacterium | reverse complement strand
CTGCTGCTCATCTTCCAACGGTTCAAACACGTACGCGATGACTGGCTGCTCGTCTTGGGTGGTGAAATCATAGCCATTTTCCGTCGTGACAACCTCGATTGCCGGCTCTGTCCACCCCAATGTATAGCCGGTGTCTAACAAGGCGAGGGTAAACGCTTCTTCCTTTTCGGTTGGGAGTGAAATCGTATATTTCAGCCAAAATGACGACATGGTTCTCTCCTTTTTCTCTTTTTCTTCTACACTGTTTAGTAGTCTCGATGATGCTGCCATGTTATTATATAATGTGGACTTCACGTTGAGGAGGCGTTCTCATGTTTGATGAGTTTTTTTTCCGCCGTCGCAAGGACAAATCAATGCTGTACCTGATGGTCGGCTTTATCGTCATGGCTGTCCTGCTGATTGGTGCAGGAGTCATGTACATCCTGTAGTTCGCTTTACTTCCTTACAAATTCTCTATTATACTTGAGGTTGTACTTCTTATGCATGCCGAAAAGAAAGAAGGTACTCTCATGCCGCGAATTCTCATCTCCGGGTACTATGGCTTTAACAATGCCGGGGACGATGTTGTGCTATATGGCATCATTAGCTCGCTTAGACAGGAACAACCGCATATTGAATTGTCCGTCCTGTCTAATCAGCCGGAGCGATCCGCACAATTGTTCGGAATTCCCGCATACAACCGATGGAGTCCTTCTACGATTGTACGTGAACTGAAACGCTGCGATCTGCTGGTCATGGGCGGAGGAACTTTGATGCAAGACGTGACGAGCCCGCGCAGCGTTCTTTATTATTTGGGAATTGTCACGATGGCCAAGCTGCTGGGCAAGCCGGTTGTGTTTTATGCGCAGGGCTTCGGGCCGATCCTGACCTCGCTCAGTCGCAACCTGATCAAGCATGTCGTCAACCGGGTCGATGTGATTACCGTGCGCGACTATGAATCCGGTGAAGATTTCAAAGCGTGCGGGATCACGAAGGCACCGCTTTATGTCACAGCCGATCCTGCGCTGACGATCCATCCGGATGATATCCCGACTGAACCGGGTATGGCCTTGCTGTCTTCACTCTTCACCGACCTGTCGCGACCGCTCGTCGCGTTCTCCGCCCGCAATTGGAAGCAGGAGGAGAATTTCAAGCAGGCGGTTGCAGACGCAGCCGATACGTTTGTTTCCAAAGGCTGGAACGTACTGTTCCTGCCCATGCATTACCCGAGTGATATCGCCCCCTCCAAGGAAATCATCTCCATGATGAAGGTTCCGGGAGCCAAATTGCTGGAAGAACCGGTCACGTTCCACGAAATCATGAGCGTGCTCAAATTGTCCCGCTATGTCATCGGAATGCGCCTGCATTCGCTCATTCTCGCGTGCATGCTAAAAATTCCGTTTATCGGCATCTCTTATGATCCGAAAATCGACCGCTTTGTTGAACGGGCCGGAATGCCCTCTGCCGGACACATCCGTGATCTGGATTCTCAGGAGCTGATTCGTCTGATTGAGGAACGGCTGAACAACTTGGAGGAAGAGCAGCGTTGCATCAGTGAGCGCTCCGCCATTTTGGCCAAGGAAGCGATGCGTTCCAGTCAGCTTGTTCTGCAAGCGCTAAAACCGCACTAAGGAGTGACCGTTTTGTCCTTTTCTGCAAATCTGCTTTGTCAGGTAAACCGCTTTTTCCCACTGCCTGTTCATCCTTTCAATCTGGCGAATGACGGCAAAATGAGCTATACCGAATGGCAGTTTCGGAAAGGGGAGCAAACGATTCAGTTCTTTCTGCCGTATCATTCGCAAGAGCAGATGTTCACCGACAAATCCGTCCTTGACATCGGTTGTGGAGGCGGCGGGAAGACTTGTTACTATGCCACTTTCCGACCGAAGCAAATTATCGGCATCGATATCGTTCCCCACTATGCGGAGGAAGGCAACGCCTTTGCCCGGGAAAAAGGGCTCGATTCGATCGCCCGGTTCATGACCGGCGATGCCTCGCAGATGCCGTTTGAAGATGCTTCATTCGATACGATCATCATGAATGACGCGATGGAACATGTAGATCAGCCGGAAAAAACGTTGGCCGAATGTTTTCGCGTGCTGAAGCCGGGTGGCCATTTGTATATCAATTTTCCGCCGTACTATCATCCGTACGGCGCTCATCTTTCCGACGCGATCGGCATTCCATGGGTTCATTCGTTGTTCTCCGAGCAAACGCTGATTGACGCATACAAGCGCTTGGTCAGCCCATTGCCGGATGGGCAAGAGCGAATCGGCTTTCGCATCAGCAAGCGCGCGGACAATTCCGAGTATTTTTCCTACATCAATCGGATGACGATCGCCCGCTTCCGGCGAATCCAGAAGGGCGTCACTTACCCCGCTGTGTTCCAGCAGGAGATTCCGCTGCGTTCAATCGTATCTGGGCTGGCTCAACTGCCGGGCTTGCGCGAATACTTCGTGAAAATGGTTGTCTGTGTGTATCAAAAACAATAACCTGGCATCGCCAAGCCTCTGATGAGGAAAGCAAAAGCAGTACCAAAACGCTTTGGTACTGCTTTTTTCATGGCCAATGCTGCAGGCTACGCGGATATTTGATAACGGTTCTTGGTTCTTGGTTTTTGTCTTCGCCTGATGCATTTCTGTGCAGGCATGTTTCTGCGGCTCTTATAGCGAAAATTGATTCAGTTTAAGCTGCAATCTTTCAGCAAGAACTGCCAATGAAGCGGCAGAAGAAGAAACTTCTTCCATCGAAGCCAGTTGCTCCTCGGTAAGGGAGGAGATTTCTTGAGAACCGCTCACGGTTTCCTTAGCGAGTCCTGACATCTCGAATACGGTAGCGGTCACCAGTTCCGTCGCACGGGAAACTTCCACAGCAGATCGGGAAGATTCCTCGGCCTGCTTCATTACTTTGAAAACCGCTTCTCGAATCTGCTGCAAGGACTGTCCTGCCTCTTGAATAATCAGCTCTCCTGCTTGTACCTCAGCCACACTTGCCTCCATCTCCCGCATGGCAGCCTCCGTCTCCAGTTTCATCATCTGAATCAACTCGATAATCTGTTCGGAAGAATCTTTGGATTGTTCGGCCAGTTTTCTCACCTCATCGGCGACTACCGCGAATCCTTTGCCATGCTCACCCGCTCTCGCCGCCTCAATTGCGGCGTTTAATGCCAGTAAATTGGTCTGTTCCGTGATTGCACGAATGACATCCGTAATCTGTCCAATCCGAATCGATTTGACACCCAATTCATTGATATGGGAAGAAGAGCGATTGGTTTTTTCACGAATGGTATTCATCTGGCAAATGGCTTTGCTGATCGCTTCGTTACCACTCTCTACCTCTTTGGTTGCGTCATGAGATGTGTCCGAAACAATCACAGCCGATCCCGCCATCTGCTGAATTTCCTGTGCGGTTTTTGTGATAACCTGTTCTCCCTTTTCCCCAGCCGATGCGCTGGCTGTGGCTCCTTGGGCAATGTCCTGGACGCTCAAGGCGATATGCTCGGTTGCCTGCGATATTTGTGCTGTACTTGCCATCAATTCCTCTGCCGAGGCAGCTACCTGCTCAGAGCTAGCCATGACCTCCTGAATCAATTCGCGCAATTGATCTTGCATGGAATTCAATGCTTGTGCCAGATCAGCGATTTCATCGCGTGTTTTTACGTTTACCCCCGTTTTGGTCAAATTGCCGTTTGCAATCTCTTTTGCCAGATCGATCATTTGCAGAATCGGTTTGGTAATTTTTCGCGCCGTGAACAGACCAATCACGATCGAAAGAAGAACTGCCAATCCGGAAAACAGCATGATGGAAAGAACATTCTGATCGGCATGTGCCCTAGTTGAGGTATTCGTTTCGCTCATGGTCGTTTGTTCTTTCGTCGCAATCTCATTCGCTACCATACGAATCTCCCGCCCCAAAGCGTTCAGCTCTTTGTTATTCAGTTCAATAGCCCGGCTACGATCTGTTTCAAGCAGTTCCAGCACCCGATCAGACTTCGTGGTGAACTCCTGTTGCAGCTTGCTAAGTTTCTGGATGCGTTGCTTCTCTTCTTCGGTGGGGGCCAGAGAGCCGACTGTTTCCACCGCTGCAAGCAAATCCTTGTTCGCTTTCTTTAGATTTTCCAGCATGATCGCTTCACCGGCCAACAAATATCCGCGCAGTGCCGAGTTCTGTTGAACCGACAACGTCTCAATATTTTTGGCCGCTACCAGAATCGACAGCCTTCGTTCCAGCAGGTCGGAATACTCATCGTTCATCTCTTTCATAGAAAAGTATGAAAATATTCCGACACCCCCAACAAAAATCGACATTATCAGACAATATCCGATCAGTTTTTTCCCAAGCGTGAGTTTCATTTCTTCACCTTCTGCGTTAATATTGATGGGACAATGGATTAAGTATCCACCACAAAAATCAGGAAGATAGCTTCTTTGTTTTTACAATACGATAGGTGATTTGTCATCACCTTCTCAAACAAGGAATTAGCTCTTATTTCTAAAGTATTAATACTATTTTGTCGAACGATTGTCACTAAAAGAAGGTGTGTATTATGTATGGCTCCCGCAAGAAAACAATCTCGCGGCTTCTTGAGTGGTTTTGTTTCCGGTGGGAAATTTCCGGCGTAATTATCGATCAAAACGGCGATTTTTATTGCAGTCCGATTTCTTTCTCGTCTTCTCCCGACATTTTTTTGCAGCAACTGGATTCGAAATCATTAAAAGCACATTTAGAATGTCTCATCGAAACGTTCAGC
>JBLNEJ010000192.1:0-11274 GCA_050262535.1 Clostridia bacterium | reverse complement strand
CTGCAAGGATCGCCAACTCTGAACGATTCGGGGTGATATAATCGATTTGCTGCAAAAGTTCCTCTCCTAGCACTTGAGCGGGAGCAGGATTCAAAATGACTGTCTTGCCGTGTTTCTTGGCAATGCGTGCTGCATGTGCAACCGTTTCGAGCGGGATTTCCATTTGCAACAGCACCAGATCAGCTTCCTTGATCAATTCTTCATGGGCATCCACGTCAACAGGAAGACAGCAATGATTTGCACCCGGAACAACAGTGATGCGATTGTCCTTTTGGCACAGTTGGATCAGGGCGATTCCAGTGGCAGCTTCAGGAATTTGCTTGACCGCTGCATAGCCAATCCCTTCTGCACGCATAGCCGCTAGCATCTCCTGACCGAAAGAATCTTTGCCAACGGCACCGATCATTTCAACCTCTGCCCCCAAACGCGCCAACGCTACTGACTGGTTTGCCCCTTTTCCACCCGGGATAAAATACGCTTTGTTCCCCAATACGGTTTCCCCTTCTTGAGGAATGACATCTGTTTCTACTACGATGTCCATATTGAGGCTCCCTATTACGACGATCTTAGGCTTAGACAATGTCTTCGCTCCTTTCCGTCGATGCTCTGCGAACCAAGGTGACATCCATATCAACAACGCGCTTTTCTTGTAGCGTTCCCTGAATTTCACCAAACAGCAAATTGGCCGCCATCGTTCCCATTTCATAGATCGGCTGGGCAATCGTCGTTAATTCCGGTTCTGTGATTTGTGAAAGCCCGATGCCATCGAAGCCGCATATTTTTACTTGTTTCGGTACTTCAATCCCTTGCTGGCGCAATGCCTTAAGCGCGCCGATCGCCATCAGATCGTTTCCGGCAAAAATGCCATCCAAGTCGGGGTGACGTTCCAACAAGGCAAGCGTCGCCTGACGTCCCCCTTCAAGCGTAAAATGACCGGGTTCAGTGAGACTGGCTGAATACCACGATTGGTCAGAAACGACTGACTCGTAACCGCGCAAGCGCTCAGTAGCCGTTATAAACGGCTTGGTTCCATAAATGTGCGCAATTTTTCGGCACCCAACCTCTAGCAAGTGCTCCACTGCCATTTTTGCGCCCAGAAAGTTATTGCAACGAATGACATTGCAAAAACCGTAGTCAAGGGCGCGGTCAAGCACGACAAGTGGAATCTTTTGCTTTTTCAGGCGGGAAACCTCGTCGGTTGTCAATGTATTCGAAGCAAAAATAATTCCTTCGATATATTTCTTTGCCAACAATTCTACATAGGAGCTTTCCCTGGCCCACTGATCATCGGAATTGCACAGGATCACCGTATATTGATGAGACCGCGCCACATCCTCAATCGCTCGAGCCAATTCGGGAAAAAACGGGTTAGAGATATCGGGCAAGATCAGGGCGATCGTTCCAGAGCGTTTGTTCGCCAACGTGCGTGCGATCAGATTCGGCTGGTAATCGAGCTTCTTGATCGCAGCCAGCACACGCTGCTCTGTTTCCTGATTCACATAACCGTTTTTATTTAATACGCGTGAAACAGTAGCAACGGAAACCGCTGCGAGCTGCGCCACATCTTTAATGGTCGCCATTCCGCTATGTTCACCTTCACCTGTAATCGGTTACACATACGATAAAAAAAGAGCGTACGATTTCGCCTCGCACAATGTGTAACCGTTTCCACATTTTCGATTATAAAACTGGCTTGTAGAGAAATCAATAAAAATTTTTTACTGAAATCATATGGAGTGGCCATCTATTCTATCAAAAAAACCTCGCTAGTTGTTGTCAACCAAGCGAGGTTTGAGAAACGGTATTCTTTTTTACGAAATATGCGTCTCCATATTGTTCGGCCGAGGGACTCTTACTTCACGCGGCTTGCTGCCCTCATACGGTCCAACGATTCCTTGGGCTTCCATCATGTCGATCAGCCTGGCCGCACGCGTATAGCCAATGCGCAGTCTGCGCTGCAGCAGTGATGCCGAGGCTGTCTGGCCTTCCACCACGATTTGTACAGCCTGGTCGAACAGCTCGTCATCCACAACCTGCTTTGTTTCCTCTTCTCCCTCTTCCGGGATCATTTCCGTCTGGTATGTAACCTCCTGCTGTTCCTTGACGAAACGGACAACCTCCTCGACTTCCTTGTCGGAAACGAACGCGCCTTGCACACGGACCGGCTTGGACGCCCCCATCGGCAAATACAGCATGTCGCCACGACCAAGCAGCTTCTCCGCACCACCCATGTCCAAAATCGTACGGGAATCCGCCATGGAGGATACACCAAATGCGATTCGGGAAGGAATGTTCGCCTTGATTACCCCGGTAATGACGTCCACCGACGGGCGCTGTGTGGCAATGATCAAATGGATTCCGGCTGCGCGTGCCATCTGTGCCAGACGGCAAATCGCATCCTCAACCTCACCGGGAGCGACCATCATCAAATCGGCAAGCTCGTCGACGATTACGACGATATACGGTAGCGGTTGTGTGGTTCCGCCTTGATCCTTCAGCAGCTGGTTGTACATCTCGATGTTGCGCGCCCCGTTTTTGGCGAACAGATTGTAGCGACGCTCCATCTCGCTCACGACCTTTTTCAGTGCCACGGATGCACGTCTCGGGTCAGTTACAACGGGGGCAAGCAAGTGTGGGATTCCGTTATACACATTGAGCTCGACCATTTTCGGGTCGATCATCATCAGTTTCACTTCGTCGGGGCTTGCCTTGAACAGAATGCTCATAATGAGTCCGTTGATGCAGACCGACTTCCCGCTGCCGGTAGCGCCTGCCACAAGCAAATGGGGCATTTTGGCCAGATCGGCAACGATCGGCTCTCCGGAAATGTCTCGTCCAAGCGCTGTCGTCAGCTTGGCGGACGCATCCTTGTATTTGCCAGACTCCAACACCTCTCGCAATGTGACGACAGCAACCTCCGCATTTGGCACCTCAATGCCGATCGCCGATTTCCCGGGGATTGGCGCCTCGATCCGGATATCCTTTGCCGCAAGCGCCAGTGCGAGGTCATCAGTCAGACTAACGATCCGACTCACTTTTACACCCGTCGCCGGCTGCACTTCGTAGCGGGTGACAGCAGGCCCACGATGCACCTCGGAAACCGTTGCCTGCACACCGAAGCTTTTCAACGTTTGCACGAGTTTATCCGCATTCGTCTGCAAATCCGTCTCTTTGCCAGCTGAATGTGCCTTCAAACGCTGTAGCATGGTCAGATTCGGAATAATATAAGGTTTCGCCTGTGGCTGATCCTTCAAGCTCAAGTCCTGGAACAGCGCATCATCCGCATCCGAGAACGATTGCGCCTGGGCAGTCGTTCTGCCAGGAGCTTTCTCATCCATTGGTCTTTTGGCATCCGGTCGCTCAACGAAATCGTCTTGCACTCTCTCCGTGAAATCCCGAATCACCGGGGGCTGCACGATCTCATCGTCTGCTTGCGGCTCTTCCTCTGCCTGATCAACCGGCTGCACCACAGCTTCAATAACTGTCACTTCTGCCTGCTCCGCTTCCTGCGCCAGTTTCTCAGCCCGTTCGCGCGCCTTCTGCTTCCGCTTCTCGCTATCCTCTTGTAACAGCTGCACCGAATCTTTGACGGAATCTTTGATTTTCCCATAGGTTTCCGAGCTTTTTCTGCGAATGAACAGCACGATATCGACGTAGGAAAGACGCAGAACGAACATGATGCCGACCAAAAACAGAAGGATGATGATTAATCCCGTCCCGATCATGCCAAGCAAACCGTTGCTGATCGTAAACAAAACCGCCCCGACCATTCCGCCGCCAATTCCTGTTGTAGAAACCTTCTGACTGTGAGCGGTTTTCAGCAGCTCCCATGTTTCAACGATCATATTTTTCTCAAGAAAACGTCCATTGGCAGTTAATAGCTTGTACAGCACAAGATGATCCCACAGCAGGATGCCGAGCAAAACAAGCAAGCAGCCGAACAGCTGTGGGGTTATGTGGGGCATTTTGCGTGTAAACATCATATGTATGGCGACACCGATCAATAGCAGCGGCAGAACGAAATCCCATGAGCCTGCCAAAAACCGAAACAGATAGGCAAGCACATTTTTCCCTAGCCACCCGCTTTCCAGAAGTCCAATAATGGAAAAGACGATGATTACAAGTCCCAATAACTCTACCTTCACAACCGAAGACCATGCCGGCTTTGGCGGATGTTTTTCTTTTCTCACAGGCATGCCTCCTCTATGTCCGGGATTGCAGAAAAAATGGGCGGCCAACTGAAGGGGCCGCTTTCTTCCTATCTTTAAGTATAGCACAGGAAAAAGAAAGAAATACAGGCTATCATACCGACAATTCAGGTCGAATTACGTGAGAAGGTGGCAAATCGTATACAATCGCCATCAGTCGATCGCATTCAGCTCGTAAAATGGATAAAGCCGGGCTTCATCAGCCCGGCACGTCTATCCTATGACATTCTCTATGTTCGGCGCGCGGTATGCGTCCTGATGCCCATTCTTCTTTCCACGATGTCCAATATGAAATCCGCGAGAATCGCCAGAAGCGCTGCCGGAATGGCTCCCGCAAAAATTTTCATGTCGTCTACTGTTGCGATGCCGCGCAGAATCAAATCACCCAGTCCTCCCGCTCCGACAAACGAAGCGATTGTCGCTACCCCAACTGAAACAACCATTGCGACACGGATACCCGCGATCAGAACGGGCATAGCCAAAGGTAGTTGGACCATGGAAAGCAGCTGCAGATTGGTCATGCCCATGCCCTTGCCTGCCTCAATCAGGCTTTTGTCGACCGTTTTCAGTCCACTGTAGGTGTTTTGGATGACGGGAAGCAATGAATAGCAGAACAGAGCCGTAATTGCTGTACCTATTCCCAAACCGAATACGACCATAATCATCAGGAGAAGCGCGATCGACGGAATCGTCTGGATGACATTCGTCACCGTTTGGATGATCACGGCAACTCGTTCGTTTTTCGTCATAATCACACCGAGTGGAACACCGATCAGGATCGCCAGAAGGACGCCAATCAGACACATAACCAAATGTTCAATCGTGAGGGTGAGCATCTTCTCTCCGTATTTTGACATCATCTTGGCTACGAAATCCATATTCTCCCCTCATTTCCCGCTTGTTGTTATTGCTTCAGTAAACCCTTTTCCACCAAAAATGCTTTGGCTACCTCAGCTGGTTCCACCTGCTTCACGTCTACCTGATAGTTCAAGTCTGTCATCGTTTCGGCATCGATGAGCCCGACCAGCTTGTTCAAGGAATCTTTGATTTCCGGGTGCTTTTCCAGCGTGCTGTTGTTCACAACGGAGCAAACTTCGTACGGTGGGAAGAAATCCTGATCGTCCTTGAGCGTTTTCAGATTGTATTCTTTCAAACGCGCGTCAGTCGAGTATGCAAGGACGACATCGAATTCCTCTTCCTTCACCGCTTTGTAAACGAGACCGATATCCATCGGAGCCGCTTTGGCGAACTCCATGCCATACACCTTCTTGAATGCGGGATACCCGTCCAGAGGACGTTCCAGCCAGCCGTTATCGGTACCGAGCTTCATATCCTTCGCATGGGGTACCAGATCGGACACCTTTTCCAGTTTCAATTTGTCGGCAATATCTTTACGTATCGTAAATGCATACGTATTTTCAAAACCGTACGAAGGGAACCAGGTCATGTTGAACTTTTGCTGGAAGCCTTCGTTGACCATTTTAAATGCATCTGCACGATCTCGCGGAACATCCTGGATATCGAGCGCGCCGGTAATATCGGTTCCTACATAGCGTGGAGAGATATCGACATCCCCTTTTAGCATGGCTTCATGGACAACCGCTGTATTGGACATCCCTTCGACGACATTTACGGTCAGATCCGTATCCTGTTCAATCAAGTCCTTGATCATGTACGAAATCGTAATAACCTCCGTAATGTTTTGCGGTCCGACGACGATCGTTTTGTCTTTTTCACTGGAGGAACTGGAGCAACCGCTCAAGACGGAAACGGAGAGTAGGCTTGCAATCACGAGATTCATCAGTTTTTTCTTTTTCATAGGGTGCACCTCTTTATTGTTTTTGGAGTCCCGCAGGTGTACATGCTTTTTGCAGCATGCGCGTCAGCCAATCCACGATGATGGCTAGGACAGCTGTCGCCACTGCACCTACGATGATATAGACGTTATTGAAAATCGCCATGCCGGTAAAGATCAGGTAACCGATGCCACCAGCCCCGACAAGCGCTGCAAGCGTTGCCCAGCTGACGGTGTAGATGGAGGCGGTGCGAAAGCCTGCCATAATGACAGGCAACGCCAGCGGGATTTCGACCATCACCAGTGTCTGGAGGCTGGTCATGCCCATTCCCTTCGCCGCTTCCTTCAGCGACGGATTGACCTCGCGGATGCCTACGTACGTATTGCGCAGCATCGGCAATAACGAGTACAGGAATAATGCCGCAATAGCCGGTTTGAGTCCGATTCCCATAAACGGAATCAAAAAGCCGATCAATGCAAGGCTGGGAATCGTCTGTGCCATATTGACCACACCGATTACATACTGGCTCAGCTTCTCCGTTCGAGACAGAAAGATGCCGAGCGGGACGGCCACCAGAAAGCCCAGGACTACAGCGATAAAGGAAATGTACAAATGCTCCCACATGCGGAACAAAATATCAGGATAGCGCTCGATGAGAAACTGGATCAATTTGTTCAACCTGACAGCTCCTCCTTCTCCTGCTGCCCTCCTTTGACAGGCAACGGTTGTACATTGTTTGTGGCTCTGTACTTGGCGATACGCTCCGGTCCGACAAAGTTGGCAACAAAATCGTTGGCCGGGTGCAGCAAAATCTCTTGCGGTGTTCCCAACTGGGCAATCTCCCCGTCCTTCAGCAAGCAAATCCGATCGGCAATCTTGATTGCTTCATCCATATCGTGCGTGACGAACACAATCGTTTTCTTGATTTCCTTTTCCAGTTGCTTCAGCATATCCTGCAGCTGCTCACGGCTGATCGGATCAAGCGCACTGAACGGCTCGTCCATCAGGATAATCGGCGGGTCTGCCGCCATCGCCCGAATGACTCCCACCCGCTGCTGCTGGCCGCCGCTCAGCTCGCTAGGATATCGCTTCTTGAACACTTTGTGATCCAGGCCCACGAGGTCGAGCAGTTCGTCCACCTTTTTCATGTAACTGTCGGGCGACTGCTTTTTCAGCCGCGGGATCAGGGAGACGTTCTGCTCAATCGTCATATGCGGGAACAAGCCGATCTGCTGGATAACGTATCCGATCGTACGGCGCAGTTCCACAGGGTCTTTATGGGCAATATTTTCACCGGCGATCTCAATCGTGCCTGAAGTTGGTTCAATCAAGCGGTTGATCATTTTCATCGTTGTCGTCTTGCCGCAGCCGCTTGGACCGATCAAGACGAGCAATTCGCCTTCGTTTACATGCAGGTTTAGTTCCTTGATGACTGTAATACCGCTATCGTACAATTTCGAAACATTTTTGAAATTGATCATACATGAACCTCACTTTCCGGCATTATGACTGATCCATTGCTTGGCGAACCTTCGAGTGGAAATAGCGAAGTCCGTGCTCTGTCGGTGAATAAACCCCTGCTTCGTATGCTCGGGAACGCAAGCCGATCTGCAAGCTCTCCACGAGAGCAAAATCCTCTTCTCTGACCTGATCGACAAACCGGATCGTTTCTTCCTGTTCCTCTGTCAGCTCTTCATTTTCGAAGTAATAGGAATAGATGGCAAGCGTGTTGTCAGCATCGATCGGGATGATCTGGCTGGTCGTAACGCTGTTGCTGCCTGGATAAAAGCTCGCGAACATATTGGGCCAGATCCAATAAAAACGGCTCGTCTTGTCGTCACCTACATAGTCCTGTTGCTTCTCTTCTTTGATATCGCCGTACTGGTACGTATAGTTTTCGCAATTGACAATCTTGTAATTGGACATGTCGATCGTGTTGACGAATCCGGGGTGTGCGATTGGACAATGATCGCATTCGAGATAGTTGTCGATGACAGCCTTCCAGTTGCTTTTGATCACCCGCTGATTCACTCGTACCCGCTTCAGATTATGCATGAACGTAAAGCGGTTGATATCGTTGAGCAGTTCCTTATACTCCTCGGCAAAGGAAGGCGCATTGTCGTTCAACGTCACAAACATGAGTGCGTTGTGAATCTCCAGCCGCAGTTCACGCAATCGGGAATGCTCGGCGCACGGGCCTTCCCCTTTGAAATTTGGCGCTTTGTGCAGGTTTCCGTCCAGCGTGAACGTCCACCCATGGTACGGGCATTGCAGAATTTTTTTGTTTCCCGCCTGTTTCAGCTCGACCTCTGCTCCACGATGGGGACAGACATTGTAAAACGCACGTACGACATCATCGTTGCCGCGTGTCACCAAAATCGGCTCGCCCGCAATGTCGAAACGGAAAAAATCCCCTTTTTTCTGAACCTGGCTGATATGGCCGACATAATGCCAGCTGCGAGCGAATATTTTCTCCTGCTCTTCCTGGAAAATTTCCGGTTTTACATAGTTTTGAAATGGAAGGGTTTTCATTTCAGTCGATTCGGTTTGAGTTGTCATTCTCGTAGCGCCTCCTTCATCTGGTTCTGCACGATTAGTAAAGCAAGTCGCGTGCCAACCATAAGAAGTCTTTTGAATCGCCTGTTTTGTTTGGTAAGTTCGAATTGTTTGACTTATTTTCACACACTATACTGTTGAAAATTTACACAGTGTGGCATTTTTCAACAGTACGTAAAAAAACACCTCATTTCGAGGTGTCCGCTCGTTGGGCGGGAATCAATCCGGCTTGAAGCAAAAACTGTCTCGCTACTTTGGCGATCGGGATATTCAAGACGTCAACCTTGTAATTCAGTTCTCTCATCGTCTCTTCGTTCAAGGCATTGGTCACGTTCCGAATCAGCGGCTCCAGCTCCGGGTTTCGCTGCAGCAACTGCTCGTTGACGACGGGAGCAATGTAATCGGGCGGGAACACATGGCGGTCGTCCTCAAGCAGGACAAGCCGCGAGTTGGCATCCATCAGCTTGCCAAACGTGACCCAGCCAACCGCCACATCGACATTCCCTTCCTGGACCGCATTGGCAAGCAGCTCGTTGTTCAGCGCGATGATGTCCGCTTTCTCCGGTTCGATCCCGTATGCCTGCTGTAAAAATTCAAATCCCTTTTGACTGTACAAAAACGTTTTGTTGGTTGCGATTTTGAGCTTTTGCGGATATTGATTCGTATAGGCGACCAAATCGCTGATCGTTTTGATATGAAGCAGTCGGGCAATCTGTTCCTTCATAATGATCGCCCATTTGTTGTTGAATTGGCTCTTTGGCAGCCAGACGAGCCCCTTCTTATGGTCCTCCTCTGCGACCGCCAAAAACGCCTGCTCCGGGTCGAATACGGGAGGCTTCTTGTGATAGACGGTTCGTGCTGAATTCGTATACTCCCAGTACAGATCAATATAGCCGTTTTCCTGGGCATTTCGAATGGTTCGACTATCGTAAAACTCAATCTCTTCCACGCGATACCCATGCTCTTTCAGCAGGATGGCTGTCATTTTTTTCAGCAATTGCTGCTCTGTAAAAGGAGGCGCCCCAATGATGACGAGCGCTTTCTGGGAGATCATCATCTGATCAGGATGAAGCAGCTTTTCTTTCCCGAATATCCGCACATCCTGACTGGACACTAGCAGCGTCGGTACGAGAGCGATGACGATCAGACTAGTTGCAACCTTCGGCTTCATTGCTTTCCTCACTCCCGCTAGCCCGCATTCGCTTGAGCTTGTAAATCAGCGTATACCTCGATATTCCGAGCAAATTGGCTGCCCGAAGCTGGTTTCCGCCTGTCTTTTTAAGCGCTTCCAGAATCATTTCTTTTTCAACCTGCTCCAGCACATGCTGCAAGGGCAGCTCTCCGGGAATTGCCCTGTAAAAAAGGCGCTCGCCCGTTTCCGAAACGTTTGGCGATACTGCGGGTATATCCCCCGGAAACAAGTCTTCGGGCTCAATCGTTCCGGAATGTTTAAGAATGTGATTGCGTTCTAGCAGGTTGAACATCTGCCGGATGTTGCCTGGCCACGAATACGCCTGCAGCGTTTTGATCGCAGAATCGCTTACCGAAATGGTTTTCCCATACTTTCGATTCAGCTGCCCGATCATATGCTGCGCTAGCGTCGGAATTTCCTCAAGCCGTTCCCGAAGAGGCGGCAGCTCTACTTCAGCCAGATTCAGACGGTAGTACAGATCTTCCCGAAACTGTCGAGTCTTCACCAGCTCCAGCAAGTTTTTATTGGTTGCAGTAATAATCCGCACATCGACAGATCGGTAGGAATCGCTGCCGAGCTTCATAAACTGCTTTTCCTCGATAACATGAAGCAGTTTGGCTTGCATGGCCAACGATGTTTCCCCGATCTCATCGAGAAAAATCGTTCCGCCATCCGCCATCTCAAACTTGCCTGGTCTTGATTCGGTCGCACCGGTAAAGGCACCCTTGCGATAACCGAACAGCTCGCTTTCCAGCAGCTGCTCCGGAATGGCAGCGCAGTTGATGGAAATAAACGGCTTTTCTCTTCGATTGCTGTTCTGGTGAACCCACTTGGCCAGCGCTGTTTTCCCCACTCCGCTTTCCCCGAGGATGAGAATGCCGGCATTGGTTTCCTTGATTTTATCGAGAAACGTCACGATTTTTTTCATTTTTTCACCGTGATACACGAATGTGTCCGATTCGTCGCGTTTTTTCAGCTCTTCCTTCAATAGCTGGTTTTCCAGTTTGAGCTGTTTGGTTTCCGATGCTTTGGCAATCATTTCGACGAGCAGGTTTAATTCAACCGGCTTGTTCACATAATCAGCAGCGCCCAGCTTGATCGCCTGCACCGCATTTTCGATGTTCCCATACGCCGTCAGCATAAATACGGTCAGCTTCGGGTCGTATTGCTTGACCTGCTGCAGAACATCGAGTCCGGTCATATCCGGCAGCATATAATCAAGAATGACGACGTCGATCTCTTCTTTTTTCACGGTGGCAATTGCTTGTTGACCATCATGCGCCTGAAAGGTTGACATTCCTTCCTTGGTCAGCTTTCGCGCGATGATCCTGCAGATTTGCTCCTCATCATCAACGATCAATACGGAAATGGAACTCACTTGCGAACACTTCCTTTCGTGAAGCTTTCCAACGGGAACATGCAGCGAATCGTCGTTCCCTCATTTGTTTTGCTATCGATCTCGATCTTGCCCTGATGCTCGTGTATGATGTCCCGGGCGATGGTCAGCCCTAACCCTGACCCT
>JBLNEJ010000191.1:0-4622 GCA_050262535.1 Clostridia bacterium | reverse complement strand
AGAGGTTTTCGGAATTGATGCTGCACTTTTACAGGACTTTCATGAGCGAGGTTTTTGGGACCCCACCTATACGCCGTTTACCTTTTTTGACGGGGAAAAGGCTGTCGCCAATGTATCGATGTTCACACGATCCATGGTGATAAAAGGGGATCTGCAAAAGGTTGCCTGCATTCAATCTGTCATGACTGACCCGGCTTACCGTGGCAAGGGCTACATGAAGCAGTTAATGGAGCGGATGCTGGCAGAGATTGACCAGACGCTCGATACGACGTTTTTGATTACGTCATCCCCGCAGCTTTATGAGCGGTATGGCTTTCAGACGCTACTGGAATATACGTTTACCAGCGAGCTGCCGCTTTCTTACCCTCGTCAAACGGGCGAATCACTTGCGAGACTCGATGTTTCCAGTGAGCAGCACCTTGACATAATCAAAAGCTGCTTCACCAATCAGACCCCGATTTCGTTTCAATTGTCGCCGTTACGTTACGAATCTTCCTTGTTTTTGAATTTGTATGACCCGTTTTATCAGCAGCTGCTACACTACTCGCCGGAATGGAAGGTGCTGATTTTTTGCAAGGTGGAGGGGGACACCTTTCATCTCTATGACATCATTGGAGAAACACTTCCGACATTTGAGCAAATCTGTTCACTTGTGCCCAATGGCGTTTCCCGCATGGAACTGCACGTTTGTCCGGATCGGTTCGGAGAAGTTCCTTGGCAGGCGCTGCCCAACCAATCGGAGACAAAGCTGATGGTACGCGGAAGCTTTGATTGGAATAACGGTACATGCAAAATGCCGATAACCGCCATGTTTTAAGCCGGTAACGAGAAGGGAGGAGGGGAAACAATGCTCGCACTGCGAAACATCATGACCCCTTTGAGCGAAACTTTGATGGCAACCGATTCGCTGGCGAAAGCGATCGACATGTTAAAGCGGCTCAAATGGAACACCGTCCCGGTCACAAATGAGGATGGAAGACTGATCGGAGCATTTACAAAGAGCACGCTGCATCAGATGCTCCTCGAAGGCAAAGCGCTGGACACCCCGGTTGCGTCCTACATTCGGACGGAAAATATTGCATCAATCCCCATCAATGTCGAGTACGAAGCGCTGGAGCAAATCATTTTGACGAGTGAGGTTGGAACCGGGATCATTGTCGATGAAACGGATCAAGTGATCGGGTTGATTACAAAAACCGACGTCATTTTTACGCTCTTTCGCAAGACGAGACTGCTCAAGGAGCAGCTGGAAGAGATTCTCGATACGTCTCAGCTAGGAGCGTTAATGACGGATGGAAATCGGCAAATCCTGTACGTCAACCAGCATCTGTGCAACATGCTCGGTAAGCGGGAAGCGGAGCTGTTGAACCTCGATTTGCAGCAGCTGATCCCTTTGGAAAACACCGATTTGAAAAAAGAGATTCATCGCCAGCTTCAGCTCGGCACGCAGCAGGTGATTGTTCGACTCTCAACCTACCAGACTGTGCTTGGACAGCAAGGGATTATCGCGCTTGTCCAGCCGATGTCAGAGGTAGAAAAGATGGCGCAGGAGCTGGAGTCGGCGAAAAAGTGGAAAAGCTTGCTCCAGACGGTCATCGATCACGCTTACGACGGGTTGGTAATGATTAATGAAAAGCAGGAAGTAACCTTTATCAGCCAGTCGCTTCTTGAGCTGTTCGAGCTCGATGGGGAGCGGACTGCGTTTGCCTCAATTGACACGCTGCTTCCCCAGCTGAAGCTTGGCGGCGTACTGAAGACAGGGGTTGCCGATGTGAGTGACTTTATGGAGGTGAAAGGAATTGCCTACATTGTGCACCGCATTCCTGTATTCCAAGGGGAGGAGCTGATCGGAGCGGTCGGGAAGATCGTGTTTCGCCAGTTGCTGGAGGTCAGGGAACGATTTCGGAAGTTCGAAACAAGCGAGAAAAAGGTGCACGCGGCAATCGAGCATCTGCGAAAAAGCGAAGGGGCACGGTTTACGTTTGAGCAAATCATCACGAAAGATCCGCAGATGGAGAAGGTGATTCGCAGCGTCAACAAGGCCGCGAAAGGGCGCTCGACCATTTTGATCCGTGGAGAAAGCGGAACAGGGAAGGAGCTGTTTGCTCACGCGATCCACAGCATGAGCTCGCGGCATACGGGGCCATTCGTCAGCGTTAACTGCGCCGCCATTCCGGAGCACCTGCTGGAGTCGGAATTTTTCGGCTATGAGGAAGGGGCATTCACCGGGGCGAAACAGAAAGGAAAACAAGGCAAATTCGACCTGGCGCACGGTGGCACGCTGTTTCTCGACGAGGTAGGCGACATGTCGCTGACGCTGCAAGCCAAGCTGCTGCGTGTGCTGCAGGAAAAGGAATTTTATCGAGTGGGCGGCACGGAACGAATCCAGGTAGATGTGCGGATCATCGCGGCGACCCACCGATTTCTTGAAGAAATGGTCGAGCTGGGGCAATTCCGGGAAGATTTGTTCTACCGTCTGAACGTGATCTCCGTCGAAATCCCGCCGTTGCGTAAACGCAAAGACGACATACTGCTGCTGAGCGAGTGCTTCCTCGAAGAATTGAACAAGCAAGAGGGAACGAGCGTCACCGGCTTGGACCCAAGCGTGCAAAAGCTGATGCAAGAATACGCGTGGCCGGGCAATGTCCGTGAACTGAGGAACGTTCTGGAACGTGCGACGATTTTTGCCGAACATGGGCGTGTACAGCTTGAAGATTTGCCCGACTATTTGCTGAAAAAAGCGACGAGCGAATCAGGGACCGAACAGGAGGACGCGCAAGGCTCGCTCCTGGAACAAGCGGAACGCTCCGCGATCAGGCAAGCGTTGGCCCAAACGAACGGAAACAAGACAAAAGCAGCCCAACTGCTGGGAATCAGCCGCTCCGTTTTGTACGAAAAACTTCGTCGACAGCAAGAGAGTGTCTGATTCTCGAACGTTTTGTCATTTTGGTGTCCTGAATTCGAACGTTGAGATGTGTTTGAGACACAAAAAAGAGCCATATACGCTTCTCGAACAAGTGGCATGCGAATTGCTAATTCAATAGATCGAAAACGAGTACTTGAGAAAGGGGCTGCGCGATGGCTGGAATCTATTTGCAGGAAGACCATAACATTTTTCGTGAGGCGCTGCGCAAGTTTTTGGAGAAAGAAGCAGTTCCTTATTATGATCAATGGGAACAGGATCGGATCATTCCCCGGGCCTTTTGGCGAAAGATGGGAGAACAAGGCTTTCTTTGCCCGTGGTTGGATGAAGCGTACGGTGGACTGAACGCTGATTTTGCCTATTCCGTCGTATTGAATGAAGAGCTGGAGAGAGTCGGTACCAGCCTTGTCGGAGTCGGTCTGCACAACGACATCGTTGTTCCTTATCTGGACTCCTACGGTACTGAGGAGCAAAAGCAGCGCTGGCTTCCCAAATGCGTATCGGGGGAGACGATCACGGCAATTGCAATGACAGAGCCGGGTACCGGCTCTGATCTGGCAGCGATCAAGACAACAGCGGTACGAGACGGCGACCATTATATCCTTAATGGGGAAAAAACGTTTATTACCAACGGAATTCATGCGGACCTGATCGTAGTCGCCTGCAAGACGGATACATCGGTGAAACCAGCGTATAAAGGTGTGAGCTTGCTGATAGTCGAGCGGGATACACCAGGCTTTTCTCGCGGGAAAAAGCTCGATAAAGTAGGCTTGCACGCGCAGGATACCGCCGAGCTAATTTTCGAGGATGCCCGTGTGCCGGTGTCCAATCTGCTTGGCGAGGAAGGAAAAGGATTTTACTATCTGATGGACAAATTGCAGCAGGAGCGGCTGATTGTGGGAATCAGCGCACAAGTCGCGGCGGAAGAAATGCTGCGCATGACCATCGACTACGTGAAAAATCGCAAGGCATTCGGCCAACCGATCAGCCAGTTTCAAAATACACAATTTACGATTGCCGACCTGGCGACGGAGATCGAGATTGGGCGGACGTTCCTCGATGACCTCATCGGGAAGCATATGGAAGGACAGAATGTGGTCACCCAAGTATCGATGGCCAAAATGTGGCTTACCGAGATGGCCAAACGGACTGCGAGTACCTGCATGCAGCTCCATGGCGGCTATGGCTACATGGAAGAATACCCGATCGCCCGACGCTATCGCGACATACCGGTTGCCGCCATCTACGCCGGCACCAACCAAATCATGAAAACGATCATCGCCAAAAATCTCGGGCTGTAAAAGGGAGGAATCTGGATGGAACGCGATCTTGCAGGAAAGGTGGGGCTCAGCTTCCCCGCCTTCCGATTTACGATCGAACGTGGGAAAATAAAGGAATTTGCTCTTGCCATTGGGGATGACAACCCGCTATATTACGATGTTGAGGCGGCCCGGGATGCCGGCTACCGCGACGTACCCATTCCGCCGACTTTTCCAACCGTGATTGAAATGTGGGCGGGGGCGGATTTTGATCAACTGATCAAGGTGTTGGAGCTCAATCCACTCAAGGTGCTGCATGGAGAGCAGGAATATGAATATATGCACGACATCTGCGCAGGTGACGAGATTCATGGAGAAACAAGCGTAATCTCCGCTGTCGCCAAGCGAGGAATGAGCATGATCACGCTTGAAACCAAGTA
>JBLNEJ010000190.1:0-10751 GCA_050262535.1 Clostridia bacterium | reverse complement strand
AGGATCAAACTCTCCATTAAAGTTGAGTTGAAGCTGATTCAAAAACAAATTTTGGCTTGTGATGTCTCGTGGACATCACGATTATCAAACGCTTCGCTGTTCAGTTTTCAAAGAGCATTTTTTGTCGAACAGATGTTATGTTATCACATTTGTTTCGACAGAGTCAAGCTTTTTTCTCAACTCTTCTTTTTCATTTCGTGTCGCATCGTGGCGACAAGGAATAATCTATCACATATCGATAGAGAGAGTCAATACCTTTTTCAAAAAAGGTAGAGTTGCTCTCCGACCGAAGAACAACTCTATCTTGAAAGAAGCATCTATCTGCGCTTTTGCAGCTCTTGCATGATGGCATCAAGCGGCAGCTTTTGTTCGCGAAGCAGAACAAGTAGATGAAACAGCAGATCAGCTGCCTCATAGCGAAGCTCTTCATGGCTGCGATTTTTGGCAGCGATAATGACTTCAGCTGCTTCCTCACCCACTTTTTTCAGGATCTTGTCCACGCCTTTATCGAACAGGTATGTCGTGTATGATCCTTCGGGGCGTTCCATTTCACGGGAAGCGATCAAAGATTCCAATTCACCCAAAACAGCAAACCGCTCAGTTTGCAGTGCTGATTCACTCTTTTCCTTGCCTGCTTCTTCAAACGTGTCCGTAAAGCAGGAATAGACGCCTTTGTGACATGCGGGCCCATTCGGAATCACCTGAACCACCAAAGAATCACCATCACAGTCATAGGCAATCGAAACCACTTGCTGTGTATTCCCCGAAGTTCCACCTTTATGCCAAAGCTCTTGGCGCGAACGGCTCCAAAACCACGTTTGGCGAGTTTCCACCGTTTTTTCCAGAGATTCTTTGTTCATATAAGCGAGCGTCAGCACATCCTTACTTACCGCATCCTGCACAATTGCCGGAATCAACCCCTGTGCATCAAAGCGCAGTTGATCCCATGGTATCGTCATCGTCATGGTCGCACCACAACTCCCTTCTCTGCCAGATAGCTTTTCACTGCTGCAATCGAAGTTTCTTCATAATGGAAAATGGAAGCGGCCAATGCGGCATCCGCTTTTCCTTCTGTCAACACATCCGCAAAATCCACTGCTGAACCAGCACCGCCGGAAGCAATCACCGGAATACCGACCGCTTCGGAAACCGCGCGGGTCAGCTCGATGCCGAACCCTTTCTTTTCGCCGTCATCATCCATGCTGGTCAGCAAAATTTCACCTGCACCAAGACGCTCCGCCTCTTGGGCCCATTCAATCACATCTCGTCCGGTACCGTTGCGGCCGCCGTGGGTGAAAACCTCCCACTTGCCCTCCCCGATGCGCCGTGCATCGATGGCGACGACAACACATTGGGAACCGAACACAGCAGCCCCCTCCGAAACGAGTTCCGGACGCAAAACTGCCGCTGTATTCAGGGAGATTTTGTCCGCGCCGGCACGCAGAATCCGCTTCATGTCATCAACGCTATTGATCCCTCCGCCGACCGTAAACGGAATCGTAATATTGGCGGCTGTCCGTTCAATGACATCCACCATTGTTTTGCGCCCTTCAACAGATGCGGAAATATCCAGAAACACGAGCTCGTCCGCGCCCTCCTGGCTATACTTCTGCGCGAGCTCGACAGGATCACCTGCATCACGCAAGCCAAGGAACTGAACGCCTTTTACGACGCGTCCGTCTTTTACGTCAAGGCAGGGGATAATCCGTTTTGCCAACATGCTACACACTCTCCCCCATGCGGGCAAGCGTCTGTGCCAGATCGATTGCCCCTGTATAAAGCGCCTTGCCGACAATCGCGCCTCCTACCCCTTCATTCGCAAACGCTGACAATGCAAAAAGGTCCTGTTCGACACTGACACCACCGGAGGCAATGACCTGCTTGCCGGTTGCCCGTGCGAGACTGACGATCTCCTCCACGTTAGGTCCGGTCAACGTACCGTCGCGGGAAATGTCGGTATAGATAAAGGTCTCTGCGCCAAGCTCAACCAGCTTCTTCGCCAGGTCCTCCGCTTTCACATCTGATGTTTCCAGCCAACCGCGAGTCGCTACATATCCATTGCGGCAGTCCAAGCCGACGGCAATTTTGCTGCCATATCGGGACAACACTTGTTTCATGAAATCGCGGTTCTCCAATGCAGCGGTTCCGATGATGACGCGGGAAACCCCTCCGTCAAGATAAGCAGCCACATCGCCTTCCGTCCGAATCCCGCCGCCAATTTGAACAGGGACATTGACGGCGCGAGCGATCGAGAGGACAAGCTCAGCATGAACGGGCTGTCCTGCTTTTGCCCCGTCCAAATCAACCAGATGCAGCCACTTTGCCCCTTGCTCGACCCATTGCTTGGCAACCTCCTGAGGCGATTCCCCGTACACTGTCTCTTGCGCGTAATCGCCTTGGAAAAGACGAACACACTTCCCACCGCGAATATCGATGGCCGGATAAATAACAAAGCTCATGATTTGACTCCCTCCAAACGTTTCGCAAAGTTGTCCAACAGACGCATGCCTGTCTCCCCGCTTTTCTCCGGGTGGAATTGCATGCCATACACGTTGTCTCGTCCGACAATCGCCGTCACTTCCTGGAAATAGTCAGTCGTAGCCAGCAGCTCTTGTGGATTGTTGACCCGAACATGGAAGGAGTGGACAAAATAGACATACTCGCCATCATTCAATCCCGCCATCAGCGGATGCTCCGGCTGTTTTACCGTCAGTTGGTTCCATCCCATATGCGGAATCTTGTAATCACCTTGGAAACGAACCACATCGCCCGAGAGCAGACCGAGACCTTCGTGCTGTCCATGCTCTTCACTTTGCGTAAACAACAGCTGCATGCCAAGGCAAATGCCCAGCATCGGCTTGCCGCTTTTAGCATAGTCCCGCAGCGCCTCATCCAGCCCCAGCTCGCGTATATTGCGCATCGCATCGCCAAAAGCACCGACACCAGGAAGCAGGAGCCCGCCAAACGAATCCAGCTTCGCCGCGTCCGAGACAAACGAATACGAGTAACCGAGCCGCTCCAGCGCCTTGCTGATGCTGTACAAATTGCCCATTCCGTAATCAACGATCCCGATCATGCTACAAAACTCCTTTGGTTGACGGCACGCCTTTGACGCGCGGATCAATGGAAGTCGCTTCATCTAGTGCACGGCCCAATGCTTTGAAAATCGCCTCGATCATGTGGTGTGTGTTTTGTCCATAGTGCAGGATGACGTGCAGATTCATCCGCGCCTCGAGCGCCAGCTTCCATAAAAATTCATGCACCAGCTCGGTCGGAAATTGCCCGACCTGTGTCGATGGATAGGTCGCGCGGTACTCCAGATGCGGCCGGTTGCTCAAATCGATCACAACCTGGGCGAGGGATTCATCCATCGGAACGAATGCGTTGCCGTAGCGCTTGATCCCTTTTTTGTCGCCCAACGCCTCCCGCAGCGCCTGACCGAGACAGATGCCAATGTCCTCCACCGTATGATGGAAGTCGATTTCGATGTCTCCCTTAGCCTGAACATCCAGATTAAACTGGCCATGCTTGGCGAAAAGATCCAGCATATGGTTGAGGAAATGGACTTCGGTTTGAATACGGTTTTGGCCTTCGCCGTCAATGGCAAAAGCAAGCGTAATATCCGTCTCGTTCGTTTTCCGGCTGATTTTGGCGGATCGATTGGCTGCTTCCATGGTTACCTTCACTCCTGATTCTCTATAGGTCTTTTAATCGCTCTTCAATTGCACGCGCATGTGCCGTCAAGCCTTCCTGCTCGGCCAGCGCGATGATTTTTTTGCCGTTGCGCGCCAAATCCTGCTTGCTGTAGGAAACGACGCTTGATTTTTTCACAAATTCATCGACAGACAAGCCTGAAGCGAATCGGGCCGCTCCATTGGTTGGCAGAACGTGGTTCGTTCCAGCGAAGTAATCACCGACCGGCTCCGAGCTGTACGCTCCAAGAAAAATGGCCCCGGCATTCTCTACCTTGCCCAATTGTTCAAACGGATTATCGATCAATAGCTCCAAATGCTCGGGTGCCAATCGGTTGACAACGTCAAAGCCTTCATCGAGACTGTCGACCACGCAGATGGCGCCGTGGTTGCGAATCGATGCTTCAGCAATTTCCTTACGTGGCAAAAGGGCAACCTGCCGCTCGATTTCCACCGCTACCCGCTCTGCCAACTGGCGGGAGGTGGTAACGAGCACAGCCGAGGAAAGCGGATCATGCTCTGCCTGCGACAGCATGTCAGCAGCAATATAGCGCGGTTCAGCCATTTCATCTGCCAACACCACGATTTCGCTTGGACCTGCGATCATGTCGATGTCGACCAAGCCATATACTTCCCGTTTTGCCAACGCGACAAAAATGTTGCCCGGCCCAACGATTTTATCCACCTGCGGGACTTGTTCGGTTCCGTACGTTAAGGCCCCGATCGCCTGTGCTCCACCCATTTTGTAAATCTGGGTGACGCCTGCGATTTGGGCTGCTGCCAGGATCGCCGGGTTGATTGTGCCATCCTTGCCCGGCGGTGTCGTAATGATGATTTCAGCGACCCCGGCAATTTGCGCGGGAATGGCGTTCATCAGCACGGACGACGGATACGCCGCCGAACCGCCCGGGACGTACAAGCCGACACGCTTGAGCGGGCGAACGATCTGTCCGAGCAACGTTCCGCTCGGCTTCGTGGAAAACCACGATTGCCGCACCTGCCGCTGATGGAAGTCCCGGATATTTTCCGCCGCTTCCTGAAGGGCTTCCAGCACGACCAGGTCTACCTTTTCCTTCGCTTCGGCCATTTCGGCTTCACTTACCCGGAAGCTCTCCAGCCTTACTCTGTCAAAGCGTTCGGTATATTCACGAACTGCGGCATCTCCTTCCGCTTTTACGCGGGCAAGAATCTCCTGGACAGCGCGCACCTGCGCTTCCGTTCCGCTGTCGATGCTTCTTTTTGTATCAAATTGCGTTGAACTCACGATCTTAATCACTACGGCCACACTCCTACTTCCGCTTCGGGATCACTTGCAAAAATTTGTTGGCGATGTCATCCACCGCTTCGCTTTTCATCCGGTAGCTGGCACGGTTGGCGATAAACCGGGTCGTAATTTCACAGATGTGCTCCATTTCGGTCAAACCATTTTCTCGCAGCGTCTGTCCGGTTGAGACGATATCGACAATCCGGTCGGCCAAGCCGATCAACGGAGCAAGCTCTACCGATCCGTTCAGCTTGATGACTTCCACCTGCTGTCCCTGCTCACGGAAGTAGCGGCTGGCAATGCGCGGATACTTCGTTGCAACGCGGGGTGCTTCGACCGGCTTCCAGTCGGGCAATCCGGCTACCATCATGCGGCAATAACCAATCTGCAAATCAAGCAGTTCGTATACATCACGCTCTTCTTCAAGCAGGACATCCTTGCCAACCACTCCAACGTCGGCTACACCGTACTCGACATAGGTCGGAACATCGGTCGGTTTGGCCAGAATAAACTCCAGCTCCGCTCCTTCTACCGGAATGATCAGCTTCCGCGAATCTTTCAGGTCAGCGGTAACATTCAGGCCGGATTGCTGCAAAAACACGAGCGATTCTTCAAAAATGCGCCCTTTCGGCATCGCGATCGTCAGCTTTCGGTCATTTATGGAACGACTCATGAATTCCCCTCCTGATCCGTCAAATAAATCGGTTCACATGGACCCCTGTTCGTAAATTGCTCCAACGTTTCTCCCTCTTCGAGCAAATGGGTGATGACGGGCTTGCCTTGGGTACGCAGTTGCTGTGCCAGCGTGACTGCCTTTTCCCGTTGCCCGGCTGTGTATCCAATCACGACGGTTGCTTCACGCGATTCAGGTACGACCGCTGTGACCTGCATCAGCCGGTCCATTTTGATCGCAAATCCGGTTGCAGGAGCCGGACGGCCAAATTGGGAAAGCAGATTGTCATAGCGTCCGCCGCCCACCAGCGGCGAGCCAAGGTCGGCTGCATAGCCTTCAAATACAACGCCAGTATAGTAATTCAAATTGCTAATCAGGTTGAAGTCCAGCAAGACGTGTTCCGTTACACCGTACGCTTCAAGTGCTCGCCATAGCGAGTCGATCGTCTTCACCGCTTTCAGCGCCTTGCCGTTCACTGTCAATTCGCGTGCTTCGGCAATTTTCGCCTTGCCTCCCCGCAGGTTCAGCAATGCGTGCAAACGTCTGCGGTCTTGATCGGCAAGCTCCATCGTATCCACCAGATGGCGGTAGCTTACATAATCCCGGTCGTGCAAATAGCGCCTGAACTGCTCATGCAAAGCGGGATCGGGAACGATCTCATCAAGCAGACCATCGAGAAAATCGACATGCCCAATGGCAATCTTGAAGGAAGGAACCTGCGCCGCCTGCAAGCAGAAGACTGCGAGTGCAATCGCCTCGGCATCAGCATCAACCGAGCTGTTTCCAATCAGCTCCACACCGGTCTGGAAAAACTCGGCGTTGCGTCCCGCTTCCTTTTCCTGTGCCCGAAATACGTTCGCCTGATAAAACAGTCGAATTGGAAACGGTACATCTTTATAGAGAGAAGAGACAACACGCGCGATTGGCGTCGTCATGTCCGGACGAAGCACAACCGTATGTCCCTGTTTATCCAAAAGCTTGAACATCCGATCGGCCAGAGTCGCACTGGCCAGCCCGACCGTATCGTAGTATTCCAAGGATGGGGTCGAAATTTCCTCATAGCCCCAACGTTCGATGCAATGCTTCAATGCCAACTCCAGATGCCGTTGTTTCGCCAACGATTCAGGCAATATGTCCCGCATGCCCAACGGTTTTTCAAATACCAACGGCTTAGACATTGAATTCCCCTCCGAATGCTTTACTCTGCTAATAAGTTAAAGCGTTTTGTTAGTCAAACTTTATCACGTTCTCCAGGTCAGGTCAACAGGCGACATAATAGTTCGATTATTCTTTACATTGAACGAAACAGGAAGGAGAGATGCTTCCATCTCTCCTTGTCACGAATCCGCTTCTTTTATGATTTGCATCGGATTCCCTCCAACAAACGCCCCTGCTGGTACATGCTTGTGTACGACCGTTCCGGCTGCCACAATCGCACCATCCCCGATGGTGACGCCCGGCAGGATGGTCGAGTTGGCTCCGATCAGCACCCTGTTGCCAATTTTCACCTTGCCCAGACGATATTCGTCAATCAGGTATTCATGAGCAAGGATAGTCGTGTTGTAGCCAATCACACTGTTGTTCCCGATGGAAATCAGTTCCGGGAACATCGTATCCATCATGACCATCAGCGCGACAGCTGTATGCTCGCCGACTTCCATTCGCAGAAACGTCCGGTATAGCCAATTTTTCCACGACACGAACGGGCAATAGCGGGCCATTTGGATGACCACAAAATTTTTCATCACTTTCCAAAAGCTTACGGTTCGGTACATCTGCCAAAGCGGATTGGCTCCGTCCACCGAATATCGCTCTGTTTCACGCCGCATCAATCCATCTGCTCCTTCTGCCTCAATAGATGTCCGAATCGGCATCCTCAATCGTATCGGTCAACCGCTTCGAGAAGGTCATCGCGGCGTTGTAGCCCATCCGCTTCAGGCGGAAGTTCATCGCAGCGACTTCAATGATGACAGCCAGGTTTCGTCCGGGACGGACCGGCACAATCAAAATCGGAATCTCCGTATCAATCAGCTTGAACCTTTCTTCATCAAGACCTAACCGTTCATACTGCTTATGTTCCTCCCACAATTCAAGACGAACAACCATCGCGATGTTTTTGGCATTGCGGACCGCCCCCGCCCCAAACATCGTCATGACGTTGATAATGCCCACACCCCGAATCTCCAGCAAATGCTGGATCAACTCCGGCGCGCTTCCGATCAGCTGTCCCTGCTGCGTCTGCCTGATTTCGACCGCATCGTCGGCAACAAGCCGATGGCCCCGTTTGACCAGCTCCAACGCGGTTTCGCTTTTCCCGATTCCGCTTGAGCCCATGATCAAGACGCCTACACCGTAAATATCGGTCAACACCCCATGCACAGTTGTCGTTGGAGCCAGCTTGTTCTCCAGAAAATTCGTTAATTTCGTGACCAGACTGGTAGTGGCAAGCGATGATTGCAAGACAGGAATGCCCCGCTCGTTGGAAACCTCCAATATCTCTTCGGATACGGTCTGGTTTCGGGCTACGCAAAAGCACGGTGTTCGATCGTCCATCACAAAACGAATTCGCTCGAGCCGAACATCACGTTCCAGTGTTGCCAAATACTCGATTTCAGAAACACCCATCAACTGCACCCGTTCGGATGCATAATGGGAGAAAAAACCGGCTAACTGAAGGCCTGGACGGCTTAAATCGGTAACCGTGATCTCGCGCCCCAGTCCCTCCTCACCGCTCAGTACCTTCATATGAAAATGTTCGACCAAATGGCTTACTTTGGTTTTGCGCATATTGTTTCCCCTTTTCGCCTGCAAGGATCTCTTCACATACTCGTTCTGATTCTTCTTTCCATTGTATCCAACCTTGCACCCTTAGGACAACCGATTGATTGGCGATATGCGCTGTCGTTTACATCATACTGCTTTTGTCCTAAGATTAATAATAGGCAACCACTATTACCAGTCATGAACAAAAGAGAAATCATGACAGAATGGAATAGATAGAAGAATATAGCAGGGGGTAGTGAAAGTGGACATATTTTCTGCCTACTTATTCATCGATTTACCAGAAGCGTTTATCGCTGTGATGGCAGGTTTTGCCGTATTTAACCTGTCCGTACTGCGCGTCTGGCGCAAATGGACGATATTTAGCCTCCTGCATGCTGTTTTTACCAGTGCCGCTTCTTTTTTCCTGATTTCTTATCAAGTAAAAATTTTCCTGCTATTCATCATTATGAATCTCTTGCTCTATTTGGTCTTTCGAATGAAACCGTGGTTGACGATCAGCATAAGCACCAGTGCATTTATTTTTATCATCAGCGCTGAATTTTTTGTCCTTATGATTTTTCAAACATTTCAAATAAATGTAGAAATGATGTTCCAAAATCCCATTCTGCTGTACTCTGCTGTTTGGCTTTATTTGGGCTTATTGCTATTGTTGGCGATTTTCATGCAAAAATACCAATTCGATCTTCGCAAGCTTCTGCCCCAAACGAACCAGAACCGGTTTTTGGCTTTGCTCATTCTGGTTGGCGGGGTAGAACTGCTTTTAATTTTGTCTCTGAATACGTCCTTTTTGATTGAACGAAACAATCCAACCTATCTCCAGGAGTTCATCTCGGAAAATTTGGCCATCTACCATTTATCCATATTTGCCCTGTTTATTATACTTGTTCTTTTATTTTGGAAATATCTCTCGCTTACCATTACTCGTGTTGAAGTGGAAACGGAAAAACCATATTTGCAAAATATCCATGATCTCCTAACGGCAATTCGTTCGATCAAGCATGATGGCATTAATCACTTTACGGCCCTGGACGGATTGCTGAAAATGGAAAAATATGATTTGGCATCCGATTACATCAAGCATTTGCTCAGAGAAGCAACCGATCTTGTTCATGTCGTCGAGGGTGTGAAAAGCCCTGTGGTATCTGCGCTCCTTCACTCCAAAATGGCCATTTGCGTTGCCAATCATATCTCGTTTCAGATCGAAATCAATACGGAACTGCAATTCGACCAATGGCGTTCCAAGGATTTGATCACGATACTGGGAAATCTTCTGGATAACTCCATCCGGGCAACCTTGCATGAAGAAAATGAGCAGAGATACATCCGACTCGAATGGGGAGAAACCGAAACAGAGCAATTCCTGTTAATCGAAAATAGCGGTCCTACCATTCCCCCTGATATGCTGGAGCGCATTTTCGAATTGGGCTATACAACCAAAACAACCAGTGAGGGTGGCGTCGGGTTGGCCGTAGTCAAAAATACTGTTCAGAGATATAATGGTTTTATATCCTTATTTTCCCAAAATGGTGTGACAAAATTTCGTATTGCCATTCCGAAATAATAAGGGGGCCAGAACCATTATGAGTTGGAGTGAAAAGCTGTCAATCCGTATTGCCCGAAAGCTGGTTACTGAAAAATCGACTTTTACTGTAGGACAAGTTTCGCACGGTATCGAGATTTTTCTGCTTTATGTATTGACTGCGATCTCGATCCTCATCTTCTCATGGTTCCTGGGCTCCATGATTGAAACCATTCTTTTGTCCTTCGTTTATTTCCTTTTCCGCAATTTTACCGGTGGGGTTCATCTCAGAAGCCCCCATACCTGCTTTCTTTTAGGGAACTTGCTGGTATTGTCTCTCGGTTTTCTCAGCAAACATTTTCCCGCTTCCAACCTTCTGCTTATCTATGTGCTCGTATTCGGATTAAGTGGAATGGCACTACTTATTAACTGGCATCATGCTCCAGCCAATCATACATACGTGACCATTAGTGATGATAGAAAGCGGAAAAGCAAAAAAATTGTTGTCACATTATCGTTTATAGGTTGTCTATTTTTATTTTTTTTGGTATATTTTGGATATTACAGCTTAGCCATTTCATATAGTTGGGCAGTCTTGCTTCAAGCTATACTCTTGCATCCTTTTGCTTTTCACCTTGTAAAACATGTAGAACATCATTTTTACGAGAAAGGGTTGAAGGGAAATGTTTAAGAAATTGGCTGTAATGTCGTGTTGATTTTTTTAAAAGCATTCTGCGAAGTAACTTGCCGGAGTTTTTTGATTTTGCCATATAAAATAGCCAAAAACCCCAAAACAAAAATGCGAATAACAACGAAAAA
>JBLNEJ010000189.1:0-7910 GCA_050262535.1 Clostridia bacterium | reverse complement strand
AGGAGACAAAATTTGGGCTTGACCCGAACGATGTCTTGGCTTTTGTAGAGGAAACCAGTAATATGGAACATATACGGATCATCGGATTGATGACAATGGCGCCGTTTGAAGAAAATGCTGAAGATGTACGCCATGTTTTCCGCGGTTTGCGGGAGTGGCGCGACCGATTGCAAGCACTTCAGATTGCCAACCTTGTACCGCGAGAGCTATCGATGGGGATGTCGAATGATTTCGAAGTTGCGATTGAAGAAGGAGCCACTTACATCCGATTGGGATCAATTCTGGTCAGTCCAGAAGCATAAAACCGAGCGATTGCAAGAATGAAGGGAGGATACATATGGGGGTCATGAACAAGATTATGAATTTCCTCGGCTTGGAAAATGAAGAAGTCGTGGAAGAAATGGTCGAAGAGCAGCAAGAAGAAGAGGAGTTGTACCCGAAGCGGAATCAGAATGCACGGGGAAATAACGTGGTCAGCATCCATGCAGCACGAGAAAAGGAAGGGATTCGTTTGATGCTGTTTGAACCGCGCAGCTACGGAGATGCGCAAGACATCGCAGACAACCTGCGCCATCGACGTCCGGTTGTCATGAATCTGCAACGAGTGGAAAAGGATCAGGCCAAACGAATCGTTGATTTTATCAGCGGGACAGTCTATGCATTGAATGGTGATATCCAGAAGGTTGGCGATCATATTTTTGTCTGTACCCCTGATCATGTAGATATTCAAGGAAACATTTCGAGCATCATTGAAGAGTAAGTTGTAAACATTCGATCGAGGTGAATCCATGGGTTATTTATTTACTGTCATCAATTTTGCATTCACCGTCTATGAATTCATGGTGATTGCGTATGTACTCATGTCATGGGTTCCACAAATGAGGGAAACCGCAATCGGACAATTGCTGGAGCGGTTGGTTGAGCCATATTTGGCGCCGTTTCGCAAGTTCATTCCAACGTTGGGCTTTATCGACATTTCCCCAATCGTCGCGCTAATTGCCCTTTCGTTTGCAAAGGATGGATTGTTGGCTCTTCTTGCAATGGTATTGTAGCGATGAGCGTGTACGATCATTATCGTAAAGAAGAGCTCCCTTTTGTGGAACGGGCGCTGGAAATGCTGAAGCACGTTGAGCGGACGCAATCCATGCGCCTCACTGATTTTTTGGACCCTCGCCAATTGGAGATCATGGAGAGCTTGACGTCTCAAGCAGACGTCCGTGTAGATGCTTCGGGAGGCTTTGACGGGGCGGAACGGGTTCGTGTACTGATCTACCCGCCTTATTTCGAAATCGAACAGCAAGATTATCAGATGGTATTAACCGAGATTCGCGGAGACCAACGATTTTTAAAGCTATCCCACAAGGATGTTCTGGGGGCGCTTTTGCATATCGGATTGAAGCGTGAGAAGTTCGGGGATATCCTGCTCGACGAGAGTGGGTGCCAGGTTGTATTAGCCCGTGAAGTGTTCGACTTTATCCGGCTTCAGGTCACCCAAATCCATCGTCTGCCTGTTGAACTGGTTGAGGTTGATTGGGACGAGCTTCGTGTGCCTGAAAAACAGCTCGTGACGAAACAGGTGACGCTGCCGTCCTTGCGACTGGATGCGTTGATCGGCGAGGTGCATAATCTATCGCGTGCCAAGGCGGTGGTGCCGATTCGGGCTGGCAAGGTCAAGGTGAACTGGAAGATAACCGAAGATCCGTCTCACGCGGTCAAAACGGGTGACGTTGTCTCGGTTGGCGGTTTTGGCCGATTTCTCATTCTCGAAACGGGTGGTCCGACAAAAAGCGGCCGTTTGCGCATGACAGTTGGCCTCTACGCATAGGATGTACTAAAAAAGATGCGCAAATGATAGAAAAAGTGCAGATATTTGTGGATTTGGAGCAGGAATCAGACGGATTATGTCGAATTAGTTGCTAATCATTTCCGGGAAAATGGGGTGTTTGCGTGCCGTTAACGCCATTAGATATACACAATAAGGAATTTAGCACAGGGTTTCGCGGTTATAATGTTGATGAGGTCAATGAGTTTCTCGATCAGATTATCAAAGAATACGAAATCATCATCAAGGAGAAAAAAGAACTTGAGGATCACGTAGCCATGCTGAATGAGCGCATCGATCATTACAAAAGTCTGGAGGAGAACCTGAGCAAGTCGATTTTGATCGCCCAGGAAACAGCCGAGGACGTGAAGGCGAATGCGCGCAAGGAAGCACAGCTTATTTTGAAGGAAGCGGAGAAGAATGCGGATCGGATCGTCAACGAGGCGCTGGCCAAGTCGCGCAAAGTTGCGATTGAAATCGAGGAGCTGAAGAAGCGTGCCTCCGTTTATCGCATGCGCTTCCGTACGCTTCTTGAAGCACAGCTGGAAATGCTGGAGAATGGTGATTGGGAAGACCTGGAGAAAGCTCACTCCGAAGTTCTGGTTGAATAGAGGATTGACGGATTGGCAAGACTGGGGCTATAATTGCTTTTATTTCATATCTGATAGACGATGAACGGGATCAGTAAAAAAGCTGGTAACTGTCAAGAGAGTCGGGGTGTTGGTGTGAACCCGATCAGTACCCTTTTTGAATATCACCCGGGAGTTCATAGCTGAAGGCAAGCGGGTTATCATCTGTTTGCTGGTAGGTGAGCGTCTCATTCACGTTACGAATGGTAGAGTGTTCCTTTTGTGATTGAACGTGCAGAAGGTTCAGCAGGGTGGTACCACGGGAGTCTGTCTCGTCCCTAGCGGGGATGAGCAGGCTTTTTTTATTTTGTTTCGACGATAGGAATGTATTAAATTCCCGTCGACATAAGCGCAACTAAGGTCCGCCAAAAGCTTGGCGGAGCCAAGTTTTCTAATGGGAGTGAAAATGAAAATGGATTACAGCAAAACACTGCACTTGCCAAAAACAGACTTCCCGATGCGCGGGAATTTGCCGACGCGTGAGCCGGAAGTGCAAACGAAATGGAACGAGCAGGACATTTATAAAAAAGTGCAGGAGCGTACAAAAGGCCGCCCGCATTTTATTTTGCATGACGGCCCTCCGTATGCAAACGGCGATATTCATATCGGACATGCCTTGAACAAAATTTTGAAAGACATGATCGTTCGCTACAAATCGAT
The DNA here is from genome assembly GCA_050262535.1 of Clostridia bacterium. Classification (GTDB taxonomy): domain Bacteria; phylum Bacillota; class Bacilli; order Brevibacillales; family Brevibacillaceae; genus Brevibacillus_D. Next base: position 4,799 of record JBLNEJ010000189.1, on the reverse strand, counting down.
GGCGGGCTTTGATGCTCCTTATGTTCCGGGGTGGGATACGCACGGGTTGCCGATTGAGCAGGCAATTGTCAATGCACAAGGACTGGATCGCCGCAACATCGAGGTAAACGATTTCCGTGCGCGCTGTGAAGCGTACGCGTGGAGCTACATTGACAAGCAGCGTGAACAGTTCAAACGACTGGGGATTCGCGGCGACTGGGAAAATCCGTATGTGACGCTGTTGCCGGAATATGAAGCCCGCCAAATCCGGGTGTTCGGCGAGATGGCGAAAAAAGGGTATATCTACAAAGGATTGCGCTGTGTCTATTGGTCTCCATCCTCCGAGACAGCTCTGGCTGATGCGGAGATTGAGTACAAGGACAAGCGATCCGCTTCGATCTATGTCAGCTTCATGGTGAAGGACGGAAAAGACAAGCTTTCGACGGATACCGGTGTAATCATTTGGACAACAACGCCATGGACACTGCCGGCCAACCTGGCGATTTCGCTGCATCCGGATTTCGAGTATGTAACGGTCAAGGCGGATGGCAAAAAATACGTGCTGGCACAAGGACTGCTCGAGGCTGTTACCAAAGAGATCGGATGGACTGAGGTAGAAGTAATCGAAAGCTTCAAGGGCAGTGATCTGGAAGGTGTCGTCACCCAACATCCGTTCTATGATCGGGAATCGCCGCTCTTGCTGGGCGAGCATGTCACGCTTGATGCTGGTACCGGGTGTGTTCATACAGCGCCAGGGCACGGGGAAGACGACTTTGCGATGGGCATGAAATATGGCCTTGGCATTTTGTGCCCGGTTGATCATGAAGGGAAGCTGACTGCGGAAGCACCTGGCTTCGAGGGCATTTTCTACGAGGATGCAAACAAGGTTGTCACCGAGAAGCTGAAAGAAACAGGAGCGCTGTTGAAGCTTAGCTTTATTACACACTCGTATCCGCATGACTGGCGGACGAAAAAGCCGATTATTTACCGTGCAACCGAGCAATGGTTTGCTTCGATTGACGGTTTCCGCGACCAATTGCTGGAAGCGATCAAACAGGTAAAATGGATTCCGCATTGGGGCGAAACCCGGATTTCGAACATGGTCGCAGACCGTGGCGACTGGTGCATTTCACGTCAACGCGTATGGGGCGTGCCGATTCCGATTTTCTATTGCAAATCGTGCAACGAACCGATCATTAACGATACAACCATTGAGCATATTGCGGAGATTTTCCGTAAAGAAGGTTCGAAAGCATGGTTCTCCAAGGAAGCAAACGAGCTTGTTCCACCTGGATTGTCTTGCGAAAAATGCGGATGCACCGATTTCCGGAAAGAAACCGACATTATGGATGTCTGGTTTGACTCGGGTTCCAGCCATCAATCAGTTTTGACCCAACGCGATGATCTCGTCTGGCCAGCTGATCTGTATCTGGAAGGCTCTGACCAGTACCGCGGTTGGTTCAACTCTTCGCTGACAACATCGGTTGCGATCTCGGGACAAGCGCCATACAAAGGTGTGCTGAGCCATGGCTTTACCCTTGACGGTGAGGGACGTAAAATGTCCAAGTCGTTGGGCAACACCATTGTGCCGCAGAACGTTGTCGACAAGCTGGGAGCGGACATTCTCCGCCTGTGGGTCGCATCCGTGGATTATCAGGCTGACCAACGCATTTCCGATGCTATTTTGAACCAGATTGCTGAATCGTACCGCAAAATCCGCAACACCTTCCGTTTCCTGCTCGGAAACCTGGACGGCTATGTGCATGAGCGTGACCAGGTTGGCTATGAACAAATGAGCGAGCTTGATCGTTACATGCTTGCCCGTGGAGCAGAAGTGGTCAAGCGTGTACGCAAGGCGTATGATGATTATCAATTCCACACCGTTTTCCATACGGTGCATAACTACTGCACGATCGATTTGTCCGCGTTTTATCTGGACATCTGCAAGGATCGCCTGTATGTAGAAGCGCCAGATAGCCTGAAGCGCCGTGCTGCACAAACGGTGATTTTCGAAAGCTTGATGAATCTTGTCAAAATGCTTGCGCCGATTTTGCCGCACACGGCGGATGAGGTATGGAGCTATATTCCAGGTGTCACAGAGAGCAGCGTACAGCTGACCGATATGCCGGAAGCAAATGAGCAGCATCTTTCCTTCAGCAGCGAGTTGAAAGCAAAATGGGATGCGTTCCATGCGATTCGCGACGAAGTGCTCAAGGCTATGGAAGAAGCGCGACGCAACAAAGTATTCGGTAACTCTGTCGATGCCAAGCTGGTTCTGTATCCGGCTTCTGCAGAAGTGGCGGATGTTCTCAATGCGATGGATGATCTGGCGGATCTGTTCATTGTGGCGCATGTGGAAGTTCAGCCAGTTGCTGCCCAGGTGCCAGATACGGCTGCCAAGCTCGAAGGAATTAGCGCGCTTGTTCTCGCAGCGGATGAAGAGAAGTGCGAGCGCTGCCGTGTCGTGAAAACCGATGTCGGTACGAAATCAAACCACCCTCAGCTGTGCGTACGTTGCGCAGAGATCGTGGATGAACATTTTTCACACGTAGCTGAATAACATCGTGACGAAAAGACCTCCTTGCCCTATGGACAGGAGGTCTTGTTGCTTTTTAATCTCCTTTGAGAACAAGAAAAGCTGGTAAAGGAAAATGGGGAAAAAGCGAGGCTTTTGGGACACTCGCCTAGGTGGAATGGAAAAAGTGGAACATGCTTTAAGCGTCCAACGTGTCAATCATCCCTGAATCCGCATGTTTTGGACGCGGTTCCACTTTTGGAATGGAACCGGCCAGTTTATGCTCCCTTGCAAGCGTCCCGCCAGCCGGAGCGTTTTCCCCATTTTCCTCCCCCACAGCTACTCGTGTTATTTCCCCCCCTTATGAGGCATACTACCCGAAACAACTGCACATCGAATCGTTAGCCAAAAGGATGGTGCATTCGTGAAACAACATAACTGGAACCACCTCAAGGAACAGCTGCTGCAGGAAAAGCGCGACCTGGAATCGCGTCTTGCCGAAAATAATCGATACGATCTGGAAGAATCGATGAAGCAATCGATCACGGAGCTGTCCATGTATGACAATCATCCCGCTGACATTGGCAGCGAAATGTTCGAGCGGGAGAAAGATATCGCGCTCTACGGATTGGATCAGGAGAACTTGCGGGAAATAGAAGGAGCGCTTGCCCGAATGGAGGATGGGACGTACGGGACATGTACCGTGTGTGGCAAACCGATCCCGCAGGAGCGGTTGGAAGCTTTGCCGCAAGCGATGACGTGCAAGGAGCATGCCCCCGCTCCCAATGTGAACGGTTCCCGCCCAATTGAAGAGGAATTTTTGCAGCCGCCGTTTGGTCGTACCTCACTTGATGAAAAGGAAGGACAAAACGGATTTGACGGAGAGGATGCGTGGCAGATTGTCGAAGCATGGGGGACTTCAAGTACGCCTTTTTCCTTTGTCGATAATGATAAAGCGGATTACAAGGAGATGTATATCGAGTCCGACGAGCCGGATGGCTTCGTGGAAGCCGTGGAAGAGATCGGTTATACGGACATGTATGGGTACCATGGACCAGATTCGGTCCATTTCATGAGAAGCGGGACGTATGAGGAATATATGCGCAAGCAGGAAGGCAAAGGAAACTTCCTCGATTATGACGACTATGAGCAGGAGCGGTCAGAGCGTGAAGGACGAACGGACTTGTTGTAGGGAAGGTGATCCGGCACTGGAGATTGAGCGTATCGAGACGTATCCGCTGCTGTATCGTTTGCAGCAGCCATACGGTGACGCCAACGGCTACAAGCAGTATCGGACCTGCTTTCTGATTCGTATCGTCACACGCTCCGGCATCGACGGGTGGGGAGAGTGCATCGATTGGCTGCCTGCACTTGAGCTTGGTTTTCGCGAGCGGCTCATTCCCTTCTTGCGTGGAAAAAACGCAATTCATCGTATCACATTGGCAAGTATTGTGAAAAAGTGGCACCAGCGTGCAGCCGCTGCCATCAGCATGGCGTTGACCGAGATCGTGGCAAAATGGGCGAATCTATCCGTCTGTGATCTTTGGGGCGGGAGGCAGCATCAGTACATTCCCGTTTACGCCTCCTTTCAGTCTTATACCGACTGTACCGATTGGCAGGAGCGGTCCTTGCAGGCAGTGGAGCAAGCAGCATCACGAGGATTTGCCATGGTCAAGGTCAAAATTGGCGGCAAGTCCTTGGTCGAAGACAAAGCGCATATTGAAAAGTTGATTTCGCTTCTCGACAGCAAGGTGAAGATCGCTTTGGATGCGAATCAGAGCTACGATTTGGCAGCGGCGCGGTCCTGGTCGATGCATGCTGGAGCTGAGACGATCACGTGGCTGGAAGAACCGCTTCCGCTTTCCCATCCGGCAGAATACAAGCGGCTGCGCGAAGCTTCGGCGATTCCGCTTGCGGGAGGCGAAAATCTTGCCGCTCCCGAGAAGTTTGTGCCGTTTGTCATGTGTGGCGGTTTGGACATTTTGCAGCCCGACCCCCTTCATTTAGATGGGATTGAGGCGTACCGACAGTCTCTTGCACTTGCTCGCCAGTTTGGACTCCGCTGCTCGCCCCATACGTTTGACGGGGGATTGTCCCGGCTATACGCGCTGATGGCGCAAGCAGTATTGCCCAACTGGAGCAAAATGGAGGGAGAAGAGCTCGAACCGGTCGAGTGGGACGCGATGGAAAACCCGTTTACCCGGTTATTTCCTTTAGAGGTAAGACAAAGTCAAGTCACCCTACCAGACGGGATTGGCATCGGCTGTGAGCCTGATTGGGAGCTGGTCAAGACCTATCGCTGGGA
>JBLNEJ010000188.1:0-4521 GCA_050262535.1 Clostridia bacterium | reverse complement strand
GCATCCCGGCATCGTCCAATGCCCGGGCTACCTGGCGTACCTGCTCCTCCGTGAACTGGTGAGCGACGACGTGACTGCCATCACGCAGGCAAACCTCCGTTATTTTGATTGGCTTATCGCTATTTCGTTGCATTCGCTCTCCCTCACTTTACACTGTCTTTTCGCTCTGCCAACAGGTGACGGGCGATATCCTCGCCGACGCGCAACGCTGCTGCCGTCATAATATCGAGATTGCCGGCGTATGGCGGAAAATAGTCGCCGGCCCCTTCCACTTCCAAAAAGATGCTGACCCGGTTGCCGTCAAACAGCGGCTCCTGCTTCAGCCGATAGCCTGGCACATATTGCTGCACTACGGTAACCATGTCATGAATGGATTTGAGAATCGCCGCTTCATCCATGTTTTTCACTTCGCAATAAACCGTGTCGCGCATCAAAATCGGCGGCTCGGCCGGATTCAAAATGATGATTGCCTTGCCTTGATCCGCTCCCCCGACCTCTTCCAAGCCACGACGGGTTGTAAAGGTAAACTCGTCGATGTTTGCGCGTGTCCCTGGTCCGGCGCTCTTGCTGGAAATCGTCGCAACAATTTCCGCATAGGAAACGTCAGCGACACGATTGACCGCATGCACCATCGGGATCGTCGCCTGTCCACCGCATGTAATCATGTTGACGTTATCCGTTCCGAGATTTGCCCCCAGGTTGACCGCCGGACAAACGAATGGCCCGCGCGCTGCCGGTGTCAGGTCGACAGCGATTTTGCCCAGCTCGCGCAATGCTTTGGCGTGGCGCACATGCGCTTTTGCCGAGGTCGCGTCAAACACGATATCCGCAAGCTCCGGCTGTTCTACAATCGCCGCAATGCCGTTGGCAAACACTTGATAGCCGCGTTCTTTCGCCCGCTTCAATCCGTCTGATTCGGGATCGATCCCGATCACCGCCGTCAGTTCCAGATCGGCGCTTCTTTCCATTTTGTACATCAAGTCTGTTCCGATATTGCCTGATCCGATAATTGCTGCTTTCATCTTGCTCACGGTATGTTCCCCTCCTTATGCAAACGTAACGCTGACAGCGCCGAGTGAACCGAAATGAGCAGTCACCGTATCGCCTGCTCCAACCGGGATCGCTGCCGACAGTGCCCCCGGCAAAATCAATTCGCCCGCTTTCAACGTAATTCCATAATGGTGAAGCTTGTTGGCCAGCCAAGCGATCGCGTGCGCGGGATGCCCCCATGCCGCTGCCCCTGCTCCTGTTCCGACCAATTCGCCGTTTTTGTACAGCGTAATGCCAACCGTGCGCAAATCAAGATTGTCCAATGTGCTCAATCGCTCACCAACAACGACGCGCGCGGAGGAACCGTTATCGGCTACCGTGTCGATCAGCTTGATTTTCCAGTCGGCGATCCGGCTGTCGATCAGCTCCAGTGTTGGTACCACATACTCGGTTGCCATCAGCACATCCAGATAGGTCACATTCGGACCGACCAGGTCTTCTTTTAGCACAAAACCGATTTCCGCCTCAACTTTGGGCAGTAAAAATTGGTCAACCGGCACGCTGCTTCCGTGTTCATAACGCATATCATCGAGCAAATGTCCGTAATCCGGCTCATCGACACCAAGCATTCGCTGCATGGCTACACTCGTCAAGCCGACCTTTTTGCCGATGACGGTTCGACCGTCCTGCAGCTTACGCTTGACGACCTCCAATTGAATTTGATAGGCATCCTCTACGTCCAAATCGCCAAATCGCTCCGTAATCGGCAAAATCGGCTGTCTCGTCCGTTCTGCTTCCAGCAATTCGTCCACCACTTGGGCAATGGTTGGCTTCATCTACGGTTTCATCCTTTCTCTCATCAAAATGCCGGCAGGAAAAACGCGCAAACGGTGACTCGCAGCCACCGTACACGCCGGATTTTTAGCATTTCATTGTTACGGTCTTCGCTTCAGTGTAAAAATCAAAGCTGTGACGGCCGCCTTCGCGACCGATTCCGCTCGCTTTCGACCCGCCAAACGGTGTACGCAGATCACGCACGTACCAGCAATTGATCCAGAGCAAGCCCGAGTTGATCTGAGCCGCAACACGATGGGCACGTCTCAGATCGTTGGTCCAAACGACGCCAGCCAGCCCGTAGATCGAGTCATTGGCAATGCGAATCGCATCCTCTTCGGTTTTGAACGGAATGACCACAAGTACCGGGCCAAAAATTTCTTCCTGCGCCACTCTCATCTTGTTGTCAACATCGTACAGCACTGTCGGCTCATAGAAGTTGCCTTCCGCAAAGCCTGCTACCCGCTTGCCGCCGCAGGCGAGCTTCGCTCCCTCGCCAAGACCGATTTGCACGTAGCTGTCGACCGTCTCCAAATGGCTCGCCGAGACGAGTGCACCCATGTCGGTCGTTTCGTCCAGCGGGTCGCCTACTTTGATTTCGGCAACAGCCTTGACGAATTTATCCAAGAATTTTTCATATACGGATTCTTGCACCAGCAAGCGTGAGCCTGCCAAGCAGATTTCCCCCTGATTGCGGAAAATCGCTTCGATTGAGCCTTTTACCGCTTCATCCAGATCGGCATCCTCAAAAACAATGTTGGCCGATTTGCCGCCGAGCTCCAGTGATACCGGAATCAATTGAGAAGCAGCGTTGCGCATGATCGTTTTGCCTGTGTTCGACTCGCCGACGAACGAAATGCGGCGCACATGCGGATGGGTTGTCATCGCTGTTCCGACGGTTCCCCCCGGGCCGGTAATGATGTTCAGCACGCCTGGCGGAAGCCCTGCTTCATTGGCAATCTCGCCCAGCATGACCGCAGAGAGCGGCGTGTAGGATGCGGGCTTGACCAGCACCGTATTTCCTGCCGCAAGCGCTGCCGAGGCTTTCCATGTCATTTGCATGAACGGCAGATTCCACGGAATGATCAGACTGGTTACACCTGCCGGGCCATATTTGGCATATGACATGAAATTGCCCTTATCATAATGCTCTTGGTGCACGTATTTTGCCATTTCCGCAAAGAAACGCAGGTTTTGCGCGGCGCGCGGAATGTCAAAGCCAAGACTTTCCTTGATCGGCTTTCCGACGTCGAGCGTCTCAACCATCGCCAGCTCTTCCACGCGCTCTAAGACCAGATCCGACATTTTGCACAAAATCCGGGATCGATCATCGACTGACATGTTGCTCCAGACACCGCTCTCAAACGTGCGCTGGGCCGCTTCAACCGCGACTGCCACGTCCGCTTCGCTGGCATTGGCCACAGATGCCAGCTTCTGGTTTGTCGCCGGATTGATCGTGTCAAACGTTTCGCCGGAGAGCGCATCCACGTATTGGCCATTGATAAACAGCTTTGCATCCTGAACCTCGATCTGTCTCATCTTGCTCCCCCTAGTCCGCGATTTCCAGAATCATTTCGACCTCGACCGCCGTATTATTCGGCAGCTGTGCCATTCCGACAGCGGAACGGCCATGCTTACCGTTCTCACCAAACAGCTCGACAAGCAGATCGGAAGCTCCGTTCATGACCTTCGGCTGGTCGGTAAATTCAAGCGTGGAGTTGACGAACCCCAGTATTTTGACGACGCGTTTCACGCGGCTCAGTTCACCAATCTCCGCCTTGACTGCAGAAAGCAGATTGAGCACGCATTGACGTGACGCGAGATACCCTTCCTCGACCGTCAAATCGCGTCCCAGCTTGCCGTGATACTGGTCGACACCTTGCCCCGCCGTAAACAGCAGGTTGCCGGTGCGCACGCAGCCGACATAGTTGCCGACCGCTTTGCGCGGCGCTGGCAATTCCAGCCCCAATTCCTTCAACTTCTCCTCTGGACTCATTGCGATAGCCTCCCTACGAATCAAACGGTCATATTTAAAAAGCGCAGCGCATTTTCCCCAAGCATTGCCTGCCGATGCTCTTCAGGCAGCTGGATCGTGCGATCAATCACATCGCCCGGGGGAATTTCACGGAGCAAGAACGGATAATCCGAACCCATCAGCACCTTGTCATAGCCGAATCGGTCAGCCAGGAACTTGATGTTGAGCGGGTCATATTGCAACGAATCGAAATAGAAGTTCTTCGCGTAATGACTCGGTGGATGTGTCGTCAGGCGCAAATGCGGCCATACCTGCCATCCCTGGTCGAGGCGGGGCAGAATAAACGGAAACGAGCCGCCGCCATGGGCAAAGCAGACTTTCAGATTCGGGAATTTTTCCATGATGCCGCCGTTGATCAGGCTGGCCGCAGCCAATGCGGTTTCACTCGGCATCCCGATCGTATACATGAAATTGTGTCGAGGGGTACGATCACGGGCCATTGTCTCCCACGGATGGACAAACAAGGGGACATGCCATTTCTCGCACATTTCAAAAAAGGGAATGAGCGACGGGTCATCGAGGTTGTTTCCATTCACATTCGTCCCGATCTCAATGCCCTTCAATCCGAGATCGTTCATGCAACGGTCCATCTCACGAATCGCAGCCTCCACATTTTGCAGCGGCACGGTTCCCAGTCCGATGAAGCGATCCGGCTGTGCTCT
>JBLNEJ010000187.1:0-3917 GCA_050262535.1 Clostridia bacterium | reverse complement strand
TCGGCGGAGCAACGTTGAATCGCTGTCGAAATGATCTCGCGCGCTTTCTTGTCCGCATCTTCCTTCGCTTGTGTCTCAATTTCCTTGATCATCATCGCCATCTCATGGCGGACCGTATTTTCTACGTTCGTCAGGATAATCTGTTTCGCTTCCTCCTGCGTCAAGCCGGAGATGCGCTCCAGTTCCGTTACCTGATCTTTATATAATTGCTCAACCTTGTTTTGCAAATCGGCTGTTGCTCTCTCACGTTCAACGAGCTCCGTTTCTTTACGCTCCAGCTGATCCAGCTTTTTGTCCAGCGTTTCTTCCTTTTGAAGAATGCGCCGTTCCTGACGCTGAATCTCGTTGCGTCGTTCACGCAGTTCATTTTCCGCATCTGTGCGAAGTTTGTGCACCTCATCCTTCGCTTCGAGAACTTTTTCCTTTTTCACCGCTTCTGCATCGCGTTTCGCTTCTTCGACGATTTGGCGAGCTGCTTCTTCTGCGCTCGAAATCTTCGCTTCCGCGATCGACTTACGGACAAAGTAACCAATTCCATAACCGACTGCAAGTACGATAATAAGCAATACAATCACTACAATTGGATTCGCAAACATATCCATCGTCTTTCTCATTCACCTCCTTGTTTAAAACATCTCCCCGCTTTCCAAGCACTTGTTTTCAATTCAAGGTAAGAAAAGCAGCATACATTCCCCCGGAAAACGCCTTCTCGTCAGGGATGCTTTTCTTGTGTTCCAGATTTCATAAGTGCATGCACTTATAAATTCTTTCACAGTTACAAAACAAGACCGATGCTAATCGGTCCGCTGAATCCGCACATGGGGTGCACGGTTGTTCAGTTTTTCCACTACGAACTAGCAAAAAGAACAAGCGAATCAATTATGAAACACATCGTAAATACAAACCTATTTTATTATTTGTGAATAATGCTTGTCAAGAAGCACCATATTCACGCTGGCAATTTTTGCCTAGCATTCAGTATCCCCATTCTGCACGGTTTGAATCGCCTGACGAATAATTTCCAAAGCAAATCCTTTGCGCAGCAGCATGGCAGACAGCTTCTGGCGTTCCTCAAAGTCTAGCGGGCTTGTACGATTGCGCACTTTCTTTGCAAGCAGTCGCACTGCTGCCTCCAACTGGTCTGACTGTTTGACCTGACTTGTTGCATCCTGGATATCTTCCTCTGCAACTCCCTTTTGCCTTAGCTCCATCCGTAACGCCATCAGACTGCGGGATTTGCTGACGATCCTTTCCCATACCCACTGGCTTGCAAAGGCTTTGTCATCGATGTATCCCTGCTGCTGGCATCTCTGTCTTGTCTGCGCTGCTAGTTCTTCCGGATACCCCTTGTCCTTCAGATAGCTTTCAAGCTGGGCCGCTGTCCGCGGGCGAATCCCCAAATAACGCAAAGCGTGCAAATACGCTTTGTTCCGTTCTTCTTCCGCCAGCAACTCAGCCAACTGGTAAGAATCCAGTTCCTTTCCTTTATGTAATGCATATTTGACCAGTATATCCTCGTGAACCTCAAAGGCATACTGGTCATCGACATAAATATGATAACGGTATCTGTTCTTGTTATCCTGGACGATGCTCGTGATTCGTCCCGTGTTTGCTGTCACTTTGTTCCCCCCATTGTGCGTTTTGAACCCATAAGAGAGCTACAGCCTGCCGAAAAAAACGGCAGGCTGTAATGGCTCCTTAAGACGAAATACGGTTACTCAAGATCAAAAGCTGGTTCCTCTTCCTGTTCCGGATCAACTACAGCTTCCGTTGCAGGGACGGAATTCGGATTCAGGCTGTAATACTCACGCACTTTTTCTTCAATTTGAGCAGCGATTTGAGGATTCTCCTTCAGGAAGAGTTTGGAATTCTCCCGGCCCTGTCCCAAACGCTCCTCGTTAAAGGAGTACCAGGCTCCACTCTTTTGGACAATATCGATTTCTGCACCAATGTCGAGGATACTGCCTTCTCGGGAAATTCCCTCACCGTACATGATGTCAACCTCTGCTACCTTAAATGGTGGCGCTACTTTGTTCTTCACGACTTTAATCTTCGTTTTCGAGCCAACGACATCATTGCCGGATTTGATGCTTTCAGCCTTGCGTACATCAAGACGGACGCTTGCGTAGAACTTCAGGGCACGACCACCTGGTGTTGTTTCTGGATTTCCGAACATCACGCCAACTTTCTCACGCAGCTGGTTGATGAATATGGCGATTGTTTTCGACTTGTTGATGGCACCGGACAATTTGCGGAGAGCCTGGGACATCAAGCGGGCCTGAAGACCTACGTGCGAATCACCCATTTCGCCTTCGATCTCTGCTTTCGGAACAAGAGCAGCAACGGAGTCTACTACGATAATGTCGACTGCACCGGAGCGTACGAGTGCTTCTGCAATTTCCAGCGCCTGCTCACCTGTATCTGGCTGAGACAGCAGCAATTCTTCGATATTGACGCCCAGTTTGGATGCATACACCGGATCAAGCGCATGTTCGGCGTCGATAAATGCTGCTTGTCCGCCTTGCTTCTGTACTTCTGCAATCGCATGGAGCGCTACTGTTGTTTTACCGGACGATTCCGGCCCGTAAATTTCAACAATCCGTCCGCGCGGGAAGCCGCCCACTCCAAGCGCAATATCAAGTGCCAAGGCACCGGAGGATACGGTTGAAATTTGTGTGGCTGCCACATCTCCCAGTTTCATAATGGAACCTTTACCAAATTGCTTTTCTATTTGACGCAATGCATTTTCCAAAGCCGCGCGACGATCTGACAAATCGGACACTCCCTCTCGGATTCATTTCTTTCTTACATTCATCATACATCGAGATAGAATGCTTTGCCAAGTATTTTTTGCGAACAAATATTCGCATGGGACAAAAAGGCCACCTTGCCTGCCGGCAGGGTGGCCCAGTGTATCCAACGATCTATGAAACCTATTGAAACTAGGACTTTTTGCCACGAGGTTTTGCAGGCTCCATGTTGATCCGCTTGCCGTTGATGCGTGTCTGGCGAAGCGCTTCGTAGACAAATGGTGCCGATTCCTCGGGAACCTCCACGAACGTGAAGCTCTCAAAAATATCGATTCTGCCAACAGCCTTGCCTGGAATCCCAACCGTTTCGGAAATCTCCTTCACGAGATCCTGCGGTTTCAGATTCGCATTCCGCCCTACATTCAGGAAGAAACGAACCATTCCTTTGGCTGCACCGGTTTCACCGAAATTGTACACTTCCTCGTCTGCGGAACCACCAGCTTCATTGTAGAATGCGAGATGAAGGGCTGCAGCCGCCACCTTTTCAGGCGGATAGTGCTCAGAGAGGCTCTCAACGAGCTTTTCATACGTCTCGGCAATCCCGTTATTATCAAGCAAGCTGACCAATTGCTCGCGAAGCTGCTCTTGCTTGCGCTCTGCCACTTCTTCTTGTGTCGGAACGTTGCGCGTCATGACGTTTGCCTTGGTCTGCTTTTGGATAATCATCAGCTGGCGCATTTCACGTGGCGTCACGAGCGTCATCGCAATCCCTTTTCGGCCCGCACGTCCCGTCCGGCCGATCCGGTGGACATAGCTTTCTGGGTCTTGCGGAATGTCGAAGTTGATGACGTGCGACACATTGCCGACGTCAATCCCGCGTGCGGCAACGTCAGTGGCGATCAAGAACTCAATCGAGCCTTCGCGGAACGCATTCATGACTTTGTCACGCTGCGCCTGCGACAGGTCTCCATGGAGACCGTCCGCCAAATAGCCGCGTTCCTGCAACACTTCGGTCAGTTCATCAACGCCCCGCTTCGTACGGCAAAAAATAATGCCCAGCTCCACATCCTCACTGTCGAGAATACGGCACAAGCTCTCCACCTTGTTGCGGTCAAACACTTTGTAGTAGACCTGTTCGATCAGCGGTGCCGTTACTTCTTCACGGCT
>JBLNEJ010000186.1:0-4006 GCA_050262535.1 Clostridia bacterium | reverse complement strand
GAGCAGAAGATGGTTCCGCTCTGATCGGCAGTCGTACCTATACATATTCACACCCCGATTATGTCGGCAAGACGAGGGAACTGTTTCGACTGATCGAGCAGGGGAAGGAAATCGGCTTGGTCGAAGGAAAAGTTGTCACCCTCGACGGTAAAGTCAAAAGTATAGAATGGACCGGAATGCTGACCCATTTTGAAGGAAAGCCTGCTGTCTACGTCATGGCACGGGATATTACTGACCGGGAAGTGACGCAGCAATTCTTGCGGAACTCGGAAAAGCTGACCTTGGCCGGACAACTGGCTGCTGGCATCGCCCACGAAATTCGCAACCCGCTTACGTCATTAAAAGGCTTCTTGCAATTGATGCAGGCGCAAGGGGCAGGCAAGCCGGAATATTTCCAGATCATGGGCTCCGAGCTAAATCGGATCGAAGGAATTGTCAGCGAATTGCTGTCGCTTGCCAAGCCGACTTCCGTTCAGTTTAAGGAAAGCAATTTGGTGGAACTGTTGCAGCATGTAGTTACGCTGCTCGAGACCAAGGCGATTTTGAATAATGTTGTCATCAGGACGAACTATGAAGTATCGAATGCGTTCATCCACTGTGATGAGAATCAACTCAAGCAGGCCTTTATCAATTTTATCAAAAATGGAATTGAAGCGATGGAGGATGGAGGGGAAATCCTGATTGAGCTAAGGCCCAGTAAGTACGCCTTTGCCATTGCCTTTGTCGATCAGGGCTGTGGGATTTCCGAATCGGAAATGATCAAGCTTGGGGAGCCGTTTTACACTACCAAACATTGCGGCACAGGACTTGGATTAATGATGAGCTACAATATCATCAAACAACATCATGGACATGTTCGGATCGAGAGTGAAGTTCAGCGCGGGACTACCGTTACCGTAGAGCTTCCCTATTCTTGTCCAGGAAAGTGAGTGACACAGGTGTACGAGGATCTGGATTTGGAACTGACACCAAAGATTCGGAACGAGTTGAGTCCAGAAGAGTTGTTAAAAATCATCTTTGAATACACAGCCAAAATAGCCAATGAAAAAAGCTTGGACCGTCTGTTGAGGTTAATGGCGGATTTGGGACGTGAGCTGATCGTGGCAGATCGTTGCACGCTATGGCTGCTGGATACGAACAAAAACGAGCTATGGACCCGTGTGGCGCATGGCGTTCAAGAAATTCGCATTCCAGCCAAATCGGGTCTGGTCGGAAGTGCCGTGCACAATGGGGAAGCGATCATCATCGCGGATGCCTATCAGGACCAGCGGTTTAACCAGAGCGTCGACAAGCAGACCGGGTATCGAACCAAATCAATCCTCGTCACACCCATCCGCAACAACAACGGCGACATCGTCGGAGCGTATCAGGCGATCAACAAGCTTACCCCCACGCAAGTATTTTCCAATAAGGATTTGGAGTATTTAACATTGGCTGCGTCTTATTCCGGCAAATCGCTGGAGTCGGCCCTGCTGTATCAGGAAATCGAAGAAACGCAGAAAGAAATTATTTTTCGCATGGGTGAAATCGGAGAAAGCCGCTCGAAGGAGACAGGAAACCACGTCAGAAGGGTAGCGGAATATACGTATCTGCTTGCGCGTTTATACGGGATGAGCCACGAGGAAGCGGACCTGTTGAGAATTGCCTCGCCGATGCACGATATCGGCAAGGTGGCGATTCCCGACGAAATCCTCAAGAAACCGGGGAAGCTAACGGATGAGGAGTTCAAGATTATGCAGTCACATACGGTGATCGGGTACAACCTCTTGAAAAACTCGACCCGCCCGCTTCTGAAAGCAGCGGCGATCATTGCACATCAGCACCATGAAAAGTGGAACGGCCGCGGCTATCCGCAGGGGATCGCTGGCGAGGCGATTCATCTGTATGGCAGGATCACGGCGATTGCCGATGTCTTTGACGCGCTGGCGAGTGATCGGGTTTACAAAAAGGCGTGGGAGCTTGATCGGGTCATCAATTTGTTCAGGGAAGAACGGGGACAGCATTTTGATCCACAGCTCGTTGATTTGTTTTTGGACAATGTAGGCGAGTTCGTCACAATCAAGCAAGCGTATAATGATGAAGTGCTGGAGCACCAGTCATAAGGGGTGGCAATCGGCATGGCGAGAAATATTCAGAACAGATACAACGGATTGCCGCCGCGAACAGCTGGTATGCTGTACCAGGTCGTGCGGAAATTTTATCGCGGTGCAATCCATCACGTACCCTTCATTCAGCAAAAAAAACAGGATGTGCTGGCAGCACGAGAGTCCGGCAGCAAGGAGCAGCTTGCCAGGGAGCTGTACACGCTGTTTTGCGAGTTTCATTTTTATGTAACCTGCTGGCTGCAGATCGATCTTGCCTTGTACCGGCTGTCGCGTATGGAAAATGCGGAAACGCTTGATGAAATCCGCGCTCGCTTTGCCCCCATTCTGCAGCGACATTTGCACGTACGGGAGCAGTTGGATAAGACCGAACAGTGTGTGGAAGAGCAATTTTCACAGTTCGGTGATGAGATGCTGTGCGTCGTGTCCGACGGTTATGTGTTCGGTCCTATCACGTTTACTGTGGATGAAGAAAGTGTTCAGTCCTTACATGCGCTGTACCAAGCAATCATGGAGACACGAGACACTGGCGAGTCATGAGACAGGCTGTTTGTTTGCCAGCAGCGTCTCAACAATATGCAGGTGCAGGGCGTTTAGCGATTTTAAGGTAAAATGGCGATGGATCAAATAGATCGCCGAGACCGCCATGACGCTAATGACGATAAGCAGCGACAGGATGCTTTCCTCCAGGAGATTGGCCAGCTTGCTGGAAAAGATCAGAAACACAAAAGGAACGGACGAGAAACAAAACGGAATGTAGCCAAGCTGCGCTTCCGTTTTTTTGATGGCAGCCAAAATCAACCGCAGGTCTTCAACCGGCAGCTTCTCATAAAAGGACCAGATGGCTTGGATCTTTGCCAAATCCTCCATGTTTCGGACCGCCGCCTGCTTGGCATCATAACGGCTTAACGCCTTATACAGCTTTTGGTAGTTGCCATACGTTCTCATGCCATCACCCTCTGGAAAGAGCAAGACCGCCTTTTGGGGCGGTCTTGTCGTTTATGCATGCATATATCGCGCCTTGTCTTAGAAGGTGCGATAGAGAGGATACTGCTGTGTACTTTGAGAAAGAGCATAGTCCCGCTGTACATCCATCGGATTGGTTCCCGCAAAGCCTGGCTGGAAGATCGCATTGACCGGAGTGCCGTAGGATGGCATCGGCGCATACGATTGTGCCATGGGCATGGCATGAAGCTGGGAGCTAATCGCAAACGGGCTATGAAGCGCGTAACCGGAGTAAGCACCGGAATTGCGAGCCCGTACCTCTTGTACATCGGTTCCGGCAAAGCCTGGCTGGAAAATCGATTGCACGGATGGAGCAAAGCTTTGCGCTGGTACAAAACTTTGCTGTGCGCCAAGCATACCTGAGCCAAACCCCGAAATTGCTGGTGCTGGATAGCCAGCGTTGAGATGACGCACTTCCTGTACATTTGTGCCGGCAAAACCTGGCTGGAAAATGGATTGGACTGGAGCACCATAACCCATTCCGCCGCCATATGTAGCTGTGGAGGAAGAAGGTTGATAGCCGTGGTTCAGCATCTGCACCTCTTGCACATTGGTACCGGCAAAGCCAGGTTGGAACACCGTGCTGGCTGGCCCGCTAATCGGTTGATAAGACATTTGTGATTGGACAAAGGGACTTTGAGTTTGATAATTCATGGATGTCCACCTCCTGCTTTCATTGTGCGCAGGAGGAAGAATTTCAATGCGCCTTTTCCAAATAAAGTAACGTTCAGACTTGGCTGACAAGGTAAAAAGAAAACAAGCCGAGATTTACCCGGCTTGTTGATTGGATGTAATCTGCAACCGTGACACATATTGCGCATAATGGATCAAATTATTCAGTGAGAGTCGGCGAATTTCGGGTTCATCGAATTTCTCCGGCTTGGCATTGGCTTCAAAAA
>JBLNEJ010000185.1:0-11268 GCA_050262535.1 Clostridia bacterium | reverse complement strand
GTCCTGGCAGAGAGGAGTTTGTTTTCATGAAGCTTGAGGTGGTCAGTACCGTCGAAGAGATACGCAGCGATCAGATTGCGAATCGGACCGTCATCGTCATTGACGTCCTGCGTGCCTCCAGTACGATCGTAACAGCTCTTGTCAAAGGGTTTCACTCGGTTATTCCTGTGGAAACGATCGGGCAGGCCCATCTGTTGAAGAACGGTCGGACGATTCTCGTTGGGGAACGCCAATGTAAAAAAATCGCCGATTTCGACTATAACAATTCCCCCACCGCACTGCTTCAGGCGGTGCGGTCGGAAGCTGACGTGATCCTGACCACCACCAATGGTACGAGAGCGATCCAAAAAGCTGAGCGCGGCCAGCCGCTGTTAATCGGCTGCTTCCTGAATGCAAGCGCCTGCATCCATCATGCCCTCTCCTTTCATCAGGACGTTACCTTGTATTGTGCAGGGACACGGCAGGAATTCGCGCTTGAAGACGGGTTGGCAGCGGGGCTCATGACCCATCTGGCAAAGCTTCACAGCCCTTCGATCCAAACGAGCGACTTGGCTGAATTGATGGCTGCCGCCTACCTTCAGGTATCGCCACAACTGCGCGAGCGCCTCAAGCAAACCACGACCGGCAAACGGCTGGTTCAGCATCATTGTGCTGAGGACATTGAGTTCTGCTCTCAGCTGAACATCTACAATGTTGTCCCTTTCGTCAAGGAAGGCCGCATACTTCCCATCTTTGTCTCATAAGGTTGTAGTAAGATTGTGGGACAGGGGTTTGATGCGAATGCAGATGTTGTCGGGCGAAATCATGCTCGTTATCCTCATTATCGTGGGTTTGATCGGCCGCTCACCGATCATCGCCACAGCCGCCAGCATGCTGCTTGTGATGAAGCTCACCTCGCTGGACCGGTTCTTCCCCACGGTGGAACGCCGTGGACTTGAGTTAGGGCTGCTATTTTTGACGATCGCTGTCCTTGTTCCATTCGCCACCGAAAAGATCAGCTGGAAGGAGATTACCCCCCTTTTTACAACCATCGTCGGTTTTCTCGCTTTGACAGGCGGTGCGATCGCTACGTATATGAATGGCAAAGGTCTCGATATGCTGCGAACGGAGCCTCACCTGATTGTCGGGCTGGTCATCGGCTCGATTATCGGCATCATTTTTTTCCGGGGGATACCGGTTGGACCACTCATGGCCGCGGGAATTACCGCTTTTCTTCTGAAGCTGCTCTATTTGTTCAAGTGAATCGTTATAAAACAAAGCCCCTGGTCGAAACACCAGGGGCTTTGCTCATCATCATACAATTATGCACGAGAAACGTAAGCTTCCGTACGGGTATCGATAATCAGCACATCATCGACATCCACAAAAAGCGGTACGTTTACGACAAATCCAGTTTCCAAAGTCGCTTTCTTGGTTGCGCCGGTTGCTGTGTCACCTTTAATACCAGGCTCACATTCAACTACCTTCAGCTCAACGCTGTTCGGCAATTGAATCCCGATCACTTCACTGTTGTAGGACATGATTTGCACCATCATGTTCTCTTTGAGGAACTGAAGTTCGCGTTCGATTTGGCTGCGGGTAAACTCTACCTGTTCATACGTTTCCGTGTTCATGAAGGTGTACGAATCGCCGCTACCGTACAGGTATTGCATTTTATCGTTCTCAATACGAGCTGGGCTTACTTTTTCGCCACCGCGGAAGGTCATTTCCGTCACGTTTCCGTTACGCATGTTGCGCAGCTTGGAACGAACGAATGCCGCACCTTTTCCAGGCTTTACGTGTTGGAATTCCAAAACCTGATAAATGTTACCTTCCACTTCAATCGTCAAACCTGTACGAAAGTCGTTTACAGAAATCATGTTAGTCCCCCTAAACAATCTATAACGGTACTATTATAAATTACACGGGTAAAATGAGCAACTCTTTCGTTGACTTTGTAATGATTTCACACCCGTTTTCCGTGATCAGGACATCATCTTCAATCCTTACACCACCAAGGCCTGATACGTAAATACCCGGCTCCACGGTAACCATCATGCCTGGCTCCAGGATCGATTCGCTTACTGTTGAAAGCGACGGGGACTCATGAACCTCCAGACCAAAGGAATGGCCCGCGCTATGGCCGTATGCATCACCATATCCGGCAGCGGCAATGATATCGCGGGTGAGGGCATCTGCCTCCTTACCCGTCATGCCTGCGCGGATGTTTTCCACACCATTCAGTTGGGCCTTCAGCACAATATCATAAATTTCCTTCAATTTCGGATTAGGCTCACCAACCGAAACTGTACGGGTAATATCGGAGCAATACCCTTTGTACAATGCACCAAAATCAAGAGTCACCATATCGCCTGCTTCAATTATCTTCATGCTTGCCACGCCATGCGGCAAAGCACCCCGTACACCGGAAGCGACAATAATATCAAATGCCGCCGCAGTTGCACCTTGCTTGCGCATATAGAACTCCATTTCCAATGCGATGTCGATCTCACGGGCACCTGGCTTGATAAAAGGAAGAATGTGGGTAAATGCATCGTCAGCGATGCAAGCTGCAGTCCTGATGGTCGATATCTCGTTCTCATCCTTGAACATGCGCAGCTCTTCCACAATACCCACGGTTGGAACCAGCTCGACCCCTTCGAGTGCGGCTGACCAATCCTGGAAGGTCCCATACGAAACCGCTTTCTTTTCAAAGCCTAACCGTTTGATTCCCATCGCCTTTACTTGTTCGGCAATCGCAGTGATCATCGAGCGCTGATTGTTGACGACTTCAAACCCTGCGCATTGTTCCTTCGCCTGGTCGACATAACGGAAGTCCGTGATGAATTTCGCGTCCTTCTCGGAAACCAAAACCGTACCGGTCGATCCGGTAAACCCGCTCAAATAGCGGCGATTGGCAGCTGAATCGGTTAAAAACCCCTCTACTTGCAGACCGGAAAAAGACTCACGCAATTTGAGCAAACGTTGGTTCATGTTACCCTCTCCCTTGACCATTTTTATTTGTTAATGCGGCGCACCAAGGCGCGTAAAGCCCATTCATAGCCATCGATGCCAAGACCGACGATCTGTCCGGCCGTGACGGCAGAGATGACGGAATGATGACGAAACTCTTCCCGTGCATGGACGTTGGAGATATGTACTTCAATCGTCGGGATTGGTACAGTGGCAATTGCATCGCGAATTGCATAACTGTAATGCGTAAATGCCCCTGGGTTGATGATAATCCCGTCATGAACCCCCCATGCCGAATGGATCGCGTCGATAATGTCCCCCTCGTGATTGGATTGACAATGCACCAACGTTCCGCCAAGCTCTTCCATGACACCTTCCAGACGCGTCACGATATCATCCAGCGTGTCACTTCCATAAATGTGAGGCTCACGTTTGCCCAGCATGTTGAGATTGGGACCGTTGATCAGCAGCACGGATGCCATTGCTATCCCTCCAGTAAAATCATTTTTTCTGGAGCTATTTTATCACACACGGCAATCCATTGAACAGGCTTCATTCAATATCCATCTGCTCTGTCGACACACTCATCCCCACAAAGATGCCCAGTGACAAAAACCAGGTAAGCTCCGTACTTAAGGTATTGACCGTCCAGTTATTAAATTCAAAGAAGTAGCCGAACAACACGAACCAAGCGAGTCCATACAAAATGCCTCCCCACCAGATGTTCCATTTTGAAAAAATAAGTGCGTACAGGAGCGTTGCGAGACAAAGAAAAGCAAGCAGCACCAGAAAGCCAAGCACGATGCCCGAAGCAGTATCTTCAGCGTCCATTCCGATCAATCCGCGCGAAAATGACCGAACACCATAAGGGGTAAATCGAAAAAAGCTTGCCGCCATCCGCGCGAAGCCCCACAAAACGGCCCCCCAAAAGGCAATCTCGGCTATTTTTAACAAGCGGAGATGCTTTACTGTTACCTGTTGTTTCATCGTCATTCACCTTTCATCTCAAAGGATGTTACTTAGTATGAACGATGTAACGCTATTCAAAACGGCTCACGTCTGCGGCCCAACTAATCATCTGTGGTAGCAGGTCGCGCAAATTTACGCTACAATAGGAAGCAAGGAAGGTGATTGTACTTGTCACAGCAAAATGTACCTAACTACGGAGGCCAAGCCGTCATCGAAGGCGTCATGTTCGGCGGTCGAAAAATAACGGTTACGGCAATCCGCAAGAAGAACCAAGAGATCGAATATTTTGAAGCCCCACGTACAACCCGAGCATGGTTAACCCCTCTCAAAAAAATTCCGTTTATCCGTGGCCTTGTCGGACTCATCGAGGCAAGTGCAAACGGTGCAAAGCATATGAACTTTGCCTCGGAGCAATATAGTATGGAATCGGATGAACCAGGCGAGTATAAAGGCCCTTCCAAGCTTACCTTGTTCCTTGGGGTTGCCGTTGTTGGCGTCCTGTCATTTGTTTTCGGGAAGCTCGCCTTTACCGTTCTCCCCGCGATTATTGCCGATTTCCTGTTCGGCAAGCTCATCCCCGCCGGTTTCTATCAGAACTTGGTTGAAGGTGCCATCAAAATCGTCCTGTTGCTTGGATATATTTTGGCCATTGCCCAGGCACCCCTGATCAAAAGATTGTTTCAATACCATGGGGCTGAGCATAAAGTGATTAATGCGTTTGAAGCCGGGGTAGACTTAACAGTAAAGAATGTGCAAAAATTTTCCACTCTCCACTATCGTTGCGGCAGCAGCTTTATTATTTTCACGGTGCTGGTCGGAGTCGTCGTTTATTCGATGTTTGAGTATCATTCGCTGTGGGAGCGAGTTGTTCAACGGATTATTCTGCTTCCGGCTGTCATCGGTTTATCGTATGAAGTTCTGCAATGGACCAACAAATTCCGGGATACACCAGTGTTGCGCTTCATGGGCTATCCGGGACTCTGGCTCCAAAAAATTACAACCCGCGAGCCGGATGACAGTCAGGTCGAGGTAGCAATCGCAGCTTTTCAGGCGATGCGTGAGCGCGATCCATTAGTATCGGAAGAGAAGATTGTCACGACCGGTTGAAAAGAAGATCATTATTGATTGAGGTGACGCCCATGCCGAAGCGTTTTCTCCCGTATCTTTTCTATTTATTGCTGTTATTGGCGATGTTTGGTTTTGCCAATCAGCTCTTTCGCGATCCGGTTAACACCATCATTATTATTGCGTTGTCAGCACTCGTTTTTTTTGGCCTGCGACACTATTTGACGGGGCGTCGCCTCACCCCGAATCCACGCTTACAGAGAAAAGCGGCGGATCGCGCAAACTCCAAAACAGCAACGAAGCGGCATTTGCAGACAACGCGCAGGCAACACCCTTTCCAGGTCATTGACGGTCATAAAGGAAAAACGAAAGACAAACCGGACGTGAAGGACCGGAATTTCCCCCAGTAACGGCAAAAGAATAGGCTACTCCTCACATAGGGGGTAGCCTATTTATTTGGCATCCTATACTGTTGGCAATAAGCAGTAAAATCCCACGTTGAAAAGAAACGCCTCACCGCCTGCTTCCCCGATTCGTACAGCGCCTGTTTCTCCTCTTCGTTAATTGAAAAATGCGTGATCTTCGTTTGCAAGGTCGGGATAAAAATGGTGCGCACCGCATTGGCCGTTTTCACGTAAATTTGCTCCTGAGCGCTAAGGAGAGTTGTAATGATCGCTTTTGAATAGGCAATGACTCCCTTTCGTTTTAGCAATTCAGGATTTGGCCCTTGTTCGGAAAACCGGAAACCAAACGTTGGCCATCGCGGGATTCCATCAACATCAAATAACCAGATCGGATAATTGCTCAACGCGCCTCCATCTACAATGTAATGGATCGTGTTCCCTTTTTTCAGGATCACGGGCTGGAAGAAATACGGGATGGAACAGCTCATTCGAACGGCTTTTGCGATCGAAAAGGCTGCCGGATCGATGCCAAAGGGTGCGATATCGTCAGGGAGGACCAGCATTTTGCCGTCCGTAATATCGGAAGCAATGATGCGCAATTTGCCGGCTGGCAGCTCGCCAAAGGTGCGAATCCCTTTCTTCTGCAGCAATTGCTCGATAAACCTTTCCAGCTCATCGCTTGCATGAAGACCCAACTTGAACAGCAGCCGGCAGGAAGGGCCAATAAGGGGAATACGGCTCAGCCCCCGATTTTGGACAAATTGCAAATAGTTCAGCTTTAGGAAAATCGGCTTCAGCTCGTCACTGCGATAGCCAGCCGCCAGAAGAGCGGCAACCAGAGATCCGGCGGAGGTTCCTGCGAGCTGTTCCCATTTGTATCCTCTTGCTTCCATCTCCTCCACCGCTCCGATAAACGCGATCGCCTTGACCCCACCACCCTCAAAAACCGCATCCGCCTGCACGTCCTCACACTCCCTTCTCTTCATTAATGATGTATGCACGAATTGAACACTCATTACTTTTGCACGACAAAAAAAGAAGCAAACCGCAACGGCTTGCTTCTTTCCTGTATGGTCATCACACTTCTGCTTCCTTCTGTTCCTCTTCCTGTTTAATCCGCGCCAATTCCAAGGCACGTTCAGGATCTCCCTGAAAGTACTGCATCAGGTATTCAATGCATGTGATGGACTCCCAGCTGAGGTGATGCTCGATCCCTTCCACATCTTTGTAGACATGCTCCTCGTCGACCCCGATCAGACGGAGAAACTCCTCTAGAAGGCTGTGGCGATGGACAAGACGCTTTCCGATCTTCTTTCCTTTCGGAGTTAGGACGAGCCCACGGTATTTTTCATATACGAGATATTTATCCTTATCCAGCTTTTGCACCATTTTGGTAACAGAGGAGGGGTGTACTGCCAAGACTTCGGCGATGTCGGAAACACGGGCATATCCTTTTTCTTCAATTAAATTATAAATTTTTTCCAAATAATCTTCCATGCTCGGAGTTGGCACGTTTGATCCCTCGTTTCAGCCATAAAAATGCAGATAAATCAATAATACCGTGAAAAAAGAAAAAGATGCAAGGAAAACATCAAGTTTTTCCCCTCGCCTGTTCTGAAACAGTAGGGCTTGCACATAGATTGGTACTAGCTTATGTGAAGGATGATGCCGGATGAACCGAACGGCCTGGCGGATCGCCATACTATCTGCTGCCTCCGCACTGGGTGGCACCTATCTGTTCGGCGGAGAATGGCTGCGTTTTTTTTCATTTTTTGGAACGTGGGGAACAATCGGGATTCTCTTGGTTTCACTTGCTATTTCCTGGATTACTTCCACCGTGTTGCTGCTTCTTAATCGAGCGCTTATTCATTCCCATGTGCAGCTTTTCGCCCTCTTGTTCGGGGAAAAGGCCGCTCCTACCATGTCGTTCCTTTTTGCCCTGTGTCTGCTCCTGCAAGTGGGTACCGCCTTCAATCAGCAGTCTTTAGCCATCACCGCGTCGTTGGGGCTGCCCTATGCTGCCTCGATCTTGCTTCTTGCAGTGGCAACCTTCCTGCTTGTTCGTCTGGATGGAGCACCTTTGCTAAAAAATGCGGGAATTGCACTTGCTGCGGGAGCGCTGATCCTCATCGTCCTCTTTTTTGTACAGCATCATGTCCCGATGCCCTCGCTGTCGTATCAGCTTGGCACCTCCTGGCTGTGGCATGCCATGTTTTTTGTTTGCTTGCATGCGCTCTTCCTTATGGCTGTCTTTCTTCCCGATCAACAGATACAGGAAGGCGTTATGGACCGATCATCAATTCTGTTCGGTTCCATTGCAGGTGGATTCATTTTTCTTGTCATTACGTTGTTCGGTCATTTTGCTATTTTGGCCCATTGGCATGATGCCCATTCTTTCGATCAGCCGCTGTATGCCATCGTGAAAGGTCTTTCACCCATCCTGATTGTTCCGTTTCTTTTCGCCTCGCTGTTGCAAGCAACTTTTCTTTGCTCGGTCATTGTTCGTTCGATCGGTCATCCGCTCATTCACACGCACGATCTGCGCTCTGTACCGGTTCACCTGTTGTTTCTATTGCTTGCGGTCCTAGTAGCTTTCGGACTGCTGATGTTGGACCGATTCTCTCCGATTGCCGAGCTTCCCGCCCGCTTGTTGGGGTTTGCCATTCTGTTCAGGCTTATCCAGCGAACGGTGCAAAAAAGCCCGTAGCCGCATTGTCGCGGTCCGGGCTTCTTTCCTTTCAAGGGGTTGCTCGATTATGGCTTGTCGAACGTTACATACGTCCCCGCAATAAAGTCATGGATCGATCGCTTGTCTTCACGCGCACCAACCATGATGGCGCTAATGATGGCGGCGATCCCGAACGTAATGGTGTAGAGAAGCCCCCCAACTACTGTTCTGAGCAGCATCGTGCCAATCCCGACATTTTCTCCGTTCATCCGGACGATCCTGATCCCCAGCAGTCGTTTGCCAATCGTGTACCCGTACCAGAAAATCGGCAAAAGCAGCGAGTACAAAAACGAGATGGCATTGAGCACAGAACTAGACTGTGAATCGCCGGTGAGACCATACCCCAGCAAAGACAGCGGAACCCCAATAATAATGCCATCAAGAAGGTTGGCACCGAGACGTCTCCAGAATCCCACAGGATTGCTTACCGTTTGTTCCATGACTACCATTGCACTCACGCTCCCATTCATAGAGTACCCCATTGCTTACTATCCATTTAATGGGCGACCTGTGCGAGTTATGACGAAAACTCAAAAGTAAATCTCAATCTGGTTAATGCGCTTTGGCAAAGGAGGATGTGTGGAAAGCTTTTCGGCGAGCCATACAAAAAAACCGCGTTCCCGATCGCTTTCCATAAGATATTCTTCTCGATCCACCTTTTTATACAGCGTTTTCCCAATCGCTAAAATCGTCAGACCGTTCATCGCAGCCGCTGGGTTGTTCGTATAATAGGCGGCCATCCGGTCACACGTATACTCGCAAGCGCGGGAATATGCTTCCCCGACGAACGGGTACCACATGGCAGGCAGGATTAACAGCTGCTTGGCAATATGCTTCTGCTTGATGTGTGCCAGTTCGTGAGCGATTACGAAGGAAAGCTCTTCTTCGCCCTCCTGGTTGATCAAATCAAAAATGTCGGAATATAGCACGACCATGTTGCGTCCAAAAAAACGGGTGGCAAACGCGTTCAAGATCCCGCTTGATTCCATCACATAGACGTCAGGCATGGAAGCCAGGCGCATCCGCTCGGAAAGCACCTTGATTTTTTCATAGACTTCGGGAAACTGGCGCGGCGTGATTCGTACGGCGTTTTTGCGGACGTGTGCCATTGAAATCGCATGAACGAACAACGGCACCAAAAACAGCACGGCTAATATGATGATCCCGATCCCGGAAAAAAGGAGGGCAAGATACGTACTAATACTAACGATCATGCAAAGCACATAATAGCCTGTCTCTTTTTTGTGAACCAGCTGCAACTCTTCTCTGATTTTGTCCACCTGTTTATGGTCATCTCCTTCTCCAATATGTAAAACCCTTTATATTTTTCCATTTCTTCCACTAGGCTGTCAAGAAAAACAGCCAATCCACATGTCGAATTGGCTGTTGCTTCCTACTTATTTGATTAGTCCGCCAAGCAGTGGGTAGTGAAATGGTCTGCCCTGCAGCGAAAAGATGATCCCTTTGATCGGGTAATATAGTCCCACTAAACCGAACAAGATCAGGAACGGAATTCCGATCAAAATGTACGAAAAGAATACGGAAATAGCAAGCAATATGCTGATTCCGACATGAAACAGCAGCGCCTGAAGAGCCATGTTCTTTACTTCCCGATCACTCAGCAACAGCCATACCAGCAGCGGTACCAAAATCGGGGCAAAGAACGCGCTTGCATGTGTGATCGCCTTTACACCTGTATGATCCATCATAAAGCCTCCTTACCAAAACCTGCGATTGGTATTATCATATCATGCCCTACGCATGTCGCATACCGCCACTCGCATGATTCGGCTGTCCGTCTGAAGGAGGAGGATCATTTGCTAAAAGTACCACATATTGACGTAATACATACTGACCGCAAAAATGACGACAGAACTGACCATCATTATCGCTCCGGCACGTGGACGGCCCTGAAAAATCCGCACAATGCCAAAGCAAAAGAGTGAACCTAGTCCAAGAAAAATAAATATTCCATATAAGAAAAGTTCCCAAGGCAAAGTTTTAAAGTCTACCATTCCCATGCTGATAAGCTCCTTCCCAAGCGAATGGCTGACTTGCGGTACGGCAATCAGCTCATTCTTTATCAAGCTAATCATACACGAATGGTCCCTGCTTCATCTACCTGATCTACATTTTGTCACAAACTCCTCGCATTCAAGGGAGTCTCTTTGTTGCTTCGTAATGAATGATATGGTCGCAGATAGCATGTCGGCAATAGGCTTGTATGAAGTTCAATACAGGGCGGTTGCTTGCATCCACGGCACCGGTTAGGTACCCAAAGACCTGATCGCGCGCTGTCAGTTGGACATATCGGGCAAACAGGCGAATCCCTGCCCCTTGCTGTGCATATGGCTCCCTGACGAACAAGGAGCGGATCAGTGCTGTTTCTGCTGATTTGGGTTCGACAATCAGCCAGCCGATCACGTTCCCATTGTAACGCAGCCCCAAGCTGTAGCGCAGGTTGATCTTGCCCTCGCCATGAAATGGAGAAAGCTCGTAAGGGTACCAGTTGCCCTCATTGCGCTCTAGTTGAATTCTCTCTTTGAGTGTCAGCTCTCCCCAGCTGAAGCAGGAGTAGGCTGAGGGGATGCGGCTGTTTTTGATCCAGGGAGCCTCTGCTAATTGCTTCGCCGATAGCAATACCGTATGAAAGGCTTGCACAGGTTGTTGAAAGCCCAGCTGCAGGTAGAATCGGCTAAATCGTTCCCTCTCCTCTTCTCTTGCCCCAAAATGGTGATGTACCGAAATACCACCTCGCTTCGCGATATTGTTGGCAAGATTGTGAATCAGGCTTGCTTTGACCTCGTCATGGTTGACTCCGGGAGTGATCGAGCAATGGCGAATGAAGCCCTTTCGTTCCTCAGAACGGTACTGCGCAACAACCAGACCTACTGCCTTGCGTTCTTGCTCAGCCCCGCAGGCAAACCATTCCGGTGAATTCGTCGCAAGTATCATGGGGAACGCCTCTGGCCATAACGGCAAAAAACGATCCATGTTGTGGCGGTTCAGCATGGTGTACGTAATCATATTTTCCTCTTCTCGATCCTGTTAATACTGATCAATCTGAATGACAATCGGCTCGCTCATGTTTTTTGCATAGTCATGAATCGTAAAGCGGAACTTGGAACCAGATTTGGCTTGGAATGTGTT